>CAZEZD010000614.1:0-1503 GCA_964516115.1 uncultured Hyphomicrobiales bacterium | reverse complement strand
ATCGCGCCGCTCGCCGGCTATGACGCGCTGCGCCGCGAGGTCGCCTATGGCAAGGCGAGCCGCGTCGACATGATGCTGACCGGGGCGGGGCGTCCCGCCTGCTATGTCGAGGTGAAGAACGTCCATCTGATGCGGCAGCCGGGGCTCGCCGAATTTCCCGACTCGGTGACGGCGCGCGGGGCGAAGCACCTCGACGAGCTCGGCGACATGGTGGAGGCGGGCCACCGGGCGGTGATGGTCTTCCTCATCCAGTATGGCGGCGCCGACCGCTTCTCCCT
Organism: uncultured Hyphomicrobiales bacterium; assembly: GCA_964516115.1. Lineage (GTDB taxonomy): Bacteria > Pseudomonadota > Alphaproteobacteria > Rhizobiales > Phreatobacteraceae > Phreatobacter. The sequence goes on along the minus strand of CAZEZD010000614.1, from coordinate 1,225 downwards.
CGCCCGCGACATCGACCCCGCCTATGCCAAAGCCTTCGACAGGGCACGGGCGCGCGGGGTGGAGATGATCGCCTGGCGCTGCCGGCTCAGCCCGGAGGAGATCGTCGTGGAGCGCGCGGTGGAGATCGCGGAGTAGCCACGACCGGCGCCCTCCCTACCGCTTCGGCGGACTTGTCCGACGCCGCGGTGTCGCCCATGAAGGATGGCATGCGAGCCCCGGCGGCGGCCGGGACGAGGAGAGCTGCGACATGAGCGTGAAACCGGGCTGGCAGGGCCGCTTCTTCGAGGATTTCGAGATCGGCGACGTCTATCGCCACCCCATGGGGCGCACGATCACCCAGGCCGACAACATCTGGTTCACGCTGCTGACCCAGAACACGGCGCATCCGCATTTCGACGCGAACTACGCGGCCCATACCGGTTTCGGCAAGCCGCTGGTCAACTCGTGCTTCACCATCGCGCTGGTGACCGGACAGTCGGTCACCGACATCAGCCAGAACGTCTTCGCCAATCTCGGCTGGGACGAGGTGCGCCTGCCGAGCCCGGTCTACGAGGGCGACACGATCTATTCCGAGAGCGAGGTGCTGGAGAAGCGCGATTCGGGGTCGCGGCCGGAGGTCGGCATCCTCACCGTGCGCACCAAGGGCTACACCCAGGCCGGCGACGTGGTGATCACCTTCCGCCGCACGGTCATGGTCTATCGCCGTGGCCAGGGCCCGGGCGGCAGGCACCGGCCTGAGCCGAAGGGCTGAGGGGCGACGGGACCCGCCTTGCCGGGCGGAAGACGCGTTGCACATCGCAACTGCGTCCTTCGAGGCTCGTCCGTTCCGGCCTCGCACCTCAGGATGAGGAGGCTGGTGACCGGCATCAGCGTTTGGGACGGCCCGACCGCTTCCGCGTCATCCCACCGAGGTGCAAGTCTCAACCCACCTCATCCTGAGGTGCGAGCGCCCGGCGATGCGTCAGCATCGTCCGGCGGCGAGCCTCGAAGGACGCACCTGCGACCTGCAGAGCGCCAGGGCCGATGCCCTCACGCCTTCTTCAGGAACTCGGTGCGCAGCACCAGGCCCTTCACCTTGTCGACGCTGCACTCGACCTCGTCGGGATCGTCGGTGAGGCGGATGGACTTCACCCGCGTGCCGCGCTTCAGCGTCACCGAGGTGCCCTTGACCTTGAGGTCCTTGATGATGGTGACGCTGTCGCCGTCCTTCAGGATGGCGCCGTT
>CAZEZD010000613.1:0-1514 GCA_964516115.1 uncultured Hyphomicrobiales bacterium | reverse complement strand
TGCTGCGGGCCCCAGTTGAAGGTGAAGTTGCGGATCTCGGCTTCAGCCATGCTCAGTTCGCCTTGGCTTTCTCGTCGCCCGGCAGCACGTAGTCCGTGCCTTCCCAGGGGCTGAGGAAATCGAACTGCCGGAACTCCTGCGCCAGGCGCACCGGCTCGTAGACGACGCGCTTCACCTCATCGTCGTAGCGCACCTCGACGAAGCCTGAGGTGGGGAAGTCCTTGCGCAGCGGATGGCCGTCGAAACCATAGTCCGTCAGCAGCCGCCTAAGGTCCGGATGGCCGGTGAAGAGGACGCCGTAGAGGTCGTAGGTCTCGCGCTCGAACCACAGCGCGCCGGGGAAAACGTCCGTCGCTGAGGCGACCGGCGTCGTCTCGTCCGTCTGGATCTTGACGCGGATGCGGCGGTTAAACTTCGGCGACAGCAAATGATAGACGACGTCGAACCGCTTCTGCCGGCCCGGATAGTCGACGCCGCAGATGTCGATGATGTTGCGGAACAGACAGTCGGCATCGTCGCGCAGGTGGGTCAGGATGCGGATGATCTGACCCGCCTCGGCCTCCAGCGTGAGTTCGCCATAGGCAACCCTGCTGGACGTAACAGCGCCGGGGAGAGCAGCCATGAGCGAGGCGCCCAGAGCTTCCAGCGGCGACACAGTGGTTTCCGGCGGTGAAACAGCTTCAGTCGACATGATGCCCCCTCACCGCTCGATCGTGCCGGTACGGCGGATCTTCTTCTGCAGAAGAAGCACGCCATAGAGCAGGGCCTCGGCGGTCGGCGGGCAGCCCGGCACATAGACGTCGACAGGGACGATCCGGTCGCAGCCGCGCACCACCGCATAGGAATAGTGGTAGTAGCCGCCGCCATTGGCGCAGGAGCCCATGGAGATGACGTAGCGGGGTTCCGGCATCTGGTCGTAGACCTTGCGCAGGGCCGGAGCCATCTTGTTGGTCAGCGTGCCGGCGACGATCATCACGTCGGACTGGCGCGGCGAGGCGCGCGGCGCGAAGCCGAAGCGCTCGACGTCGTAGCGCGGCATGGAGAGCTGCATCATTTCGACCGCGCAGCATGCGAGACCGAAGGTCATCCACATCAGCGAGCCGGTGCGCGCCCAGTTGATGAGGTCGTCGGTCGCCGTGACGATGAAACCCTTGTCGGCCAGTTCGTTGTTGATTCCCGTGAAGAAGGAATCCCCGGCGCCGAGGGGCCTGCCGTCCGCGCCCAGAAGACCCTTGGGGGCCGGTGCGACGAGAGGATCGCCGCGGTCGATGGCGGTGGCCATGATCAGAACCTCAATTCCACTCCAGGGCGCCCTTCTTCCACTCGTAGACGAAGCCGATCGTCAGTACGCCGAGGAAGGCCATCATGGACCAGAAACCGAACAGCCCGACCTCCTTGAACGCCACCGCCCAGGGAAATAGGAAGGCGACCTCGAGGTCGAAGATGATGAAGAGAATGGCGACGAGATAGAACCGCACGTCGAACTTCATGCGGGCGTCGTCGAAGGCGTTGAA
>CAZEZD010000612.1:0-1534 GCA_964516115.1 uncultured Hyphomicrobiales bacterium | reverse complement strand
ATGACAGCCCCGGCCCGGCATCCTGCGGTCGCCGATGGCGGCTATGACGTCGCCCTGATCCGTCAGGACTTTCCGGCGCTGGCGCTGAAGCCCTACGGCCGCGACCTCGTCTATCTCGACAATGCCGCCTCGGCGCAGAAGCCGAAGGCGGTGATCGACCGCATCACGCGCGCCTACGAGACCGAATATGCCAACGTGCATCGCGGTCTCCACTATCTCGCCAATGCGGCGACCGATGCCTACGAGGCGGCGCGCGAGAGCGTGCGGGCCTTCCTCAACGCTCCGTCGGTCGACCAGGTGATCTTCACCCGCAACGCCTCCGAGGCGATCAACCTCGTGGCGGCCTCGTTCGGCGGACTGGTGATCGGGGAGGGTGACGAGATCGTCCTCTCCATCATGGAGCACCATTCCAACATCGTGCCCTGGCATTTCCACCGCGAACGCCGCGGGGCAAAGCTGGTCTGGGCGCCCATCGACGAGGACGGCAATTTCCTCATCGACGAGTTCGAGAAGCTGCTCGGGCCGCGCGTGAAGATGGTGGCGCTGACCCATATGTCGAATGCGCTCGGAACGGTCGTGCCGATCAAGGAGTGCATCCGGATGGCGCATGAGCGCGGCATCCCGGTGCTGGTCGACGGCTCGCAAGCCTCGGTCCACATGGAGGTCGATGTCGTCGATCTCGATGCCGATTTCTATGTCTTCACCGGCCATAAGGTGTACGGGCCGACCGGCATCGGCGTGCTCTACGGCAAGAAGGAGCATCTCGACCGCATGCCGCCCTACAACGGCGGCGGCGAGATGATCTCGGTCGTCACCACCGAAGGGGTGACCTACAACGACCCCCCGCATCGCTTCGAGGCCGGCACGCCCCCCATCGTCCAGGCGATCGGGCTTGGCGAGGCCCTCGACTACATGCGCTCCATCGGCCGCGACGCCATCCGCGCCCACGAGGACAGCCTGGTGCGCTACGCCCACGAGCGGCTCGGCGCCATCAACTCGCTGCGCATCTTCGGCAAGGCCCGCAACAAGGGCGCGATCGTCTCCTTCGAGATGAAGGGCGCCCATGCTCACGACGTCGCAACGGTCATCGACCGCTACGGCGTCGCGGTCAGGGCCGGCACCCATTGCGCCATGCCGCTGCTCCAGCGCTATGGCGTGACGTCGACCTGCCGGGCCTCATTCGGCCTCTACAACACACCCGAGGAGGTGGACCGCCTTGCGGAAGCCCTTCTCAAGGCCCAATCTATGTTCGGCTGAGGCGGTTCCGCCCTGGCCCATCCCCCACGGACCTTGACCCCGATGGACGATATCCAGACCCTCAACACCACAGTCGGTGGTGACGTGACCGCCATCCCGCCGGAAGAGCTGGACCGGCTCACGGACGACATCGTTGCGGCGATGAAATCGGTCTATGATCCGGAAATCCCCTCCGACATCTATGAACTCGGCCTGATCTACCGCGTCGATATCGACGACGCGCGCAAGGTCGCCATCGACATGACGCTGACCTCGCCGTCCTGTCCGGCAGCGGCCG
>CAZEZD010000611.1:0-1537 GCA_964516115.1 uncultured Hyphomicrobiales bacterium | reverse complement strand
CGGAGCGCGGATTGTCGTCGGTGACGATGACCCGGTCGGCCTTCTCCACCGCGATGCGGCCCATCATCGGCCGCTTGCCGGGGTCGCGGTCGCCGCCGCAACCGACGACGACGACAAGCCTTCCGGAAGCGAAGGGCCGGGCAGCGTCGAGCACGGTCTCGAGCGCACCGGGCTTGTGGGCGTAGTCGACGACGACGGGCGCGCCGTCCTTGGCGCCGACGAACTCGAGACGGCCCTTCGCGCCCTCGAGCGTCTCGAGCGCGGCAAAGGCGCGCTCCGGCGCCACCCCGCAGCCGATGGCGAGGCCCGCCGCGACGAGCGCGTTATCGACCTGAAAGCGGCCGAGCAGCGGAATGCGGATGTCGTGCGTGCGACCGAAGGCGGCGAGGCTGACACGCTGGGCCGCGCCGTCGATGGCTTCCGACAGGATGGCGATGGTCTCAGCCCCCGGTGCGATGTCCCGGCCGATGACGATCAGGCGCTGCCCCCGCGCTTTCGCCGCGGCGATGAAGGGCTCCCCCTCCTCGCCCGCCATGACGACGGCCGTCCCGTCGGCGGGCAGCAGATCGGTGAAGAGGCGCAGCTTGGCGGCGCGATAGGCCTCGACCGTGTGGTGATAGTCCAGATGGTCGCGCGACAGGTTGGTGAAGCCGGCCGCCCGGATGCGCACGCCGTCGAGCCGGTGCTGGTCGAGCCCGTGGGACGAAGCCTCGAACGCGACGTGGGTGACGCCCTCGCCGGCCAGCGTATCGAGGGTCTGGTGAAGGGTCACGGGATCGGGCGTCGTCAGGCCGCCATAGACCTCGCCGGAGGGCCGGACCACGCCGACCGTGCCGATGGAGGCAGCCTGATGACCCTCGCGCGCGAAGATCTGCCGCACGAAGGCGGCGACCGATGTCTTGCCGGAGGTTCCGGTGACGGCGGCGATGGTGCCGGGCTGGCGGGGATGGAAACGGCTCGCTGCGAGCGCGAGAGATCGCCGCGCGTTGGCGACGATCACGACAGGCACGCCCGCGACATCCGGCGGGGCAGCCGGGCTGTCGGTGACGATGGCGGCGGCACCGGCCTTCGCCGCGGCCCCCGCATAGGCCATGCCGTCGGTCTTCTCGCCCTTCATCGCGAAGAAGACGGTGCCCGGCCCGACCGCGCGACTGTCGGCGGTCAGGCCGGTGACGGCGACGCTGCCAAGGAGGGGCGGCGTCTCGTCGGCGAGGAGAGCTGACAGGTGCATGGCGGCTTTCGCGGGTTTCGGATGGGCGACATCAGCGGCAGGCACTGTGGCGGTCGTGGGGCAGCCGCAGGACCGTCAGCGGCCGGGCATGCGATAGCCGGTCTGGATCGCCTGCATCGCCGGCGGCATGTCGAAGCGCGGCTGCAGGCCCAGAAGCGGCGCGGAGCGGGCGATGACGCGGCTGGCGGTGGGGGCGGCGTTGAAGCCGGCGGTGGCGAGGCCGTGGGTCTCCGGGATGCCGCGCGGCTCGTCCAGCATCACCAAGAGGAGGTAGCGCGGCTGGTCGGCCGGAAAGATGGCCATGAA
>CAZEZD010000610.1:0-1542 GCA_964516115.1 uncultured Hyphomicrobiales bacterium | reverse complement strand
AAACTCGCCAAGGCGCTCGCTGCCCACAAGAAGGCGCTTCTCGCCAATCCGCAGCACATCGCTACGCGCAAGTCGTCGGAACTCGCCATCGAAGCCATCGTGCCGGCCATGCCGGAGTTCCTCGCCGGCTCCGCCGACCTGACCGGCTCGAACAACACCAAGGCCAAGTCGACCGTCGCCTTCTCGGCGAAGAACCCGAAGGGCCGCTACATCCACTACGGCATCCGCGAGCACGGCATGGCCGCCGCCATGAACGGCATCGCTCTGCACGGCGGTTTCGCCCCGAACGGTGCGACCTTCCTCGTCTTCACCGACTATTGCCGCCCCGCCATGCGCCTGTCCGCGCTGATGGGCACCGGCGTCGTCTATGTGATGACCCATGATTCCATCGGCCTCGGCGAGGATGGGCCCACCCACCAGCCGGTCGAGCATGTCGCCGCGCTGCGCGCCATGCCGAACATGCGCGTCTTCCGCCCCTGCGACGCCATTGAGGTGGCGGAGTGCTGGGAACTGGCGCTGAACCGCATCGACGGCCCGACGACGCTGGCGCTGACCCGCCAGAACCTGCCGCAGCTGCGCACGGACGTGAAGGCGAACCGCTCCGCCGCCGGCGCCTACGAACTGGTCAAGGCAGAGGGCGGCAAGGCCCAGGTCACGCTCTTCGCCACCGGCTCCGAAGTCGAGATCGCCGTCGCCGCCCGCAAGCTCCTGGCGGAGAAGGGTGTCGCGGCGCGGGTCGTCTCGGTGCCCTCGCTGGACCTCTTCCTCGAGCAGCCGGCCGAAATCCGCGAGACGGTCATCGGCGGTGCGCCGGTGAAGGTCGCCATCGAGGCGGGCGTGCGCATGGGCTGGGATGCCGTCATCGGCCATGACGGCATTTTCGTCGGCATGACGGGCTTCGGCGCCTCCGCTCCCTACAAGGAGCTCTACAAGCACTTCGGCATCACGGCGGAAGCCGCCGTCGAGGCCGTTCTCGAGCGGGTCGGCTGACCGTCGCCTTGGGAATGACGTGATTGGACGCCAGATCGCGGCGTCCGCCCGCTGAACGGTCCGTGACACCACGGGCGGACCGCATGAAGGAGAGGAATTCGATGACCACCCGCGTCTTCATCAACGGTTTCGGCCGTATCGGTCGCAACGTCCTGCGCGCCATCGTCGAGGGCAAGCGCAAGGACATCGAGGTGGTCGGCATCAACGACCTCGGTCCGGTCGAGACCAACGCGCACCTGCTGCGGTTCGATTCGGTCCACGGCCGCTTCCCGGCCGAGGTTTCGGTGGACGGCGACACCATCATCGTCGCCGGCAAGCGCATCAAGGTCACTGCGATCAAGGATCCGGCCGAACTGCCGCACAAGGCGCTGAACGTCGACGTCGCCATGGAATGCACCGGCATCTTCACCACCCGCGACAAGGCGGCCGCCCACCTCAAGGCCGGCGCCAAGCGCGTGCTCGTCTCCGCCCCCTGCGACGGCGCCGACATGACGGTGGTCTATGGCGTCAACCACGACCAGCTGACCAAGGACCACCTGGTCGTCTCCAACG
>CAZEZD010000609.1:0-1551 GCA_964516115.1 uncultured Hyphomicrobiales bacterium | reverse complement strand
AGCAGGCGGTGGATCGTCTTCGCCTCGATGCCGGTCTGCTCGGTCATGCGCTTGGCGGCGCGGCCGGTGGGAGCCGCGAGCGTCACGGAGACGTCGTGCCGGGTCAGCAGCTTGAGGATGGTATCCAGCAGCGTCGTCTTGCCGACGCCGGGGCCGCCGGTGATGACCGAGACCTTGGCCGAGAGGATGGTCGCCAGCGCCTCGCGCTGCGACGGCGCGAGGGCCTTGCCGGTGCGGGCCTCGACGCGCGGCACCTCGCTGGCGAGATCGATCCTGCCCCAGGGCGGGGCGCCTTTCGCGAGGTCTCGCAGCCGCTCGCCGATGATCTTCTCGGCGCGGTGCAGGTCCTTCAGGAACAGGTGCGGATCGCCGCCGATCGTGTCGGCGATGAGGTTGCCGGAGGCCACCTCGGCGGCGGCGGCCTGTTCGATCGGCCCGACATCCCCGTCAAGGAGCCGGGCGGCGAGCGCCACGGCCTCCTCGCGCGGCAGGCCCGTATGGCCGTCGTCGCGCGCCTCCTGGAGGGCGTAGGTGATGCCGGCGCGCAGGCGCTCGGGCGCGTCGCGCGCCAGTCCGAGCGACATCGCCACCTGGTCGGCAGTGAGAAAGCCGATGCCCTTGACGTCGCGGGCGAGGCGGTAGGGGTCCTGGCGGATGAGACCGATGGCCTCGGTGCCGAGCGCGCGAAACACCCGCGCCGCCTGGCCGAGACCGAGACCGTGCTCCTGCAGGAAGACGCCGAGGTCGCGGACGATGCGGTCCTCGGTCCAGCTCTCGACGATGCGCCGGATGCGTGCGTCGGTGAGGCCGACGATCTCCTTCAGCCGGTGCGGCTCGCTGTCCAGCACCTCGAAGGTGCGCTTGCCGAAGGCCTGGACGATCTTGTGGGCGGTGGCGATGCCGATGCCCTTGATGGCGCCGGAGGCGAGATAGCGCTCGATGCCGTCCTTCGAAGCGGGCGGCGCGGTGACGAGGCGCGTCGCCTTGAATTGCAGGCCGTGGGCGCGGTCGTTCACCCAGGAGCCCTCGGCCGTCATCATCTCGCCGGCCGCCACCGCCGCCGTGGTGCCGACGATGGCGACGGGCTGCGGCTTGCCGCGCACGCGCACCTTCAGCACCGCGAAGCCAGTCGCGGGCGAATGGAACGTCACGCGCTCGATGGTGCCGGTCAGGGTCTCCATCGGGCTGTCGGAGGGCGAAGGATTGGCGCTCGCGCGCATCAGGGCGAATCGCAGGACCGAGTCAGGGGAAAGAGCGGGAAACCTAGCCCGCGGCGGACCTGTCGTCCACGCGCACCGGCCGCCATGGCCATCCATCCCTTGCAATCCGCCGATCAGCCCCCATCTCAGGGTCACTGGCTGACGAGGCCTGCCCATCCGACGGGCGCGCAGCGGGATTTTTCCGGAAAACCGGAACCTTCCGTTGTCTGTGACGTTGAGACGGCGTGGCGATTCTCGTGAGGCCCCATGCGCTGCCGACCGGCGGCGCGGAGCCACGCGAAGCATTTCAGCCTGACGCGAGATCACCTCATCCAGCCGACCGCGGATGTAA
>CAZEZD010000608.1:0-1553 GCA_964516115.1 uncultured Hyphomicrobiales bacterium | reverse complement strand
TGCTCGAGATCGGGGAAATGCCAGTTCTTCAGCTTCTGGTAGTCGATGGCCATGGCGTGTCCTCGTGCCGTCGCTGCGCTCACAGCGACCGCGCGACGATCTCCTTCATGATTTCGGTGGTGCCGGCATAGATGCGCTGGATGCGGCTGTCGGCATAGGCGCGGGCGATCGGATATTCCCACATGAAGCCGTATCCGCCGTGGAGCTGCAGGCAGGTGTCGACGACGCGGCCCTGCAGCTCGGTCAGCCACCACTTGGCCATGGCGGCGGTGGTGATGTCGAGTTCGCCGCGCAGGAACTTGGAGATGCAGTCGTCGAGGAAGACGCGGGCCACCGTCACCTCGGTCTTGACCTCGGCGAGCTTGAAGCGGGTGTTCTGGAACTCGGCGATGGCCTTGCCGAAGGCCTTGCGTTCGCGGGTGTAGTCGATGGTCCACCTAAGCGCCGATTCCATCACCGCCACGGCGCTGATCGCCACCAGCAGCCTCTCGCGCGGCAGTTCGTTCATGAGGTAGGCGAAGCCGCGCCCCTCCTCGCCGATCATGTTGGTGGCGGGCACCCGGACATTGTCGAAGAAGAGTTCGGAGGTGTCCTGCGCCTTGAGGCCGATCTTCTCCAGATTGCGGCCGCGCGAGAAACCCTCGCGATTCGCCTCGACGATGATGAGGCTGACGCCCTTGGCGCCCGCCTTCGGGTCGGTCTTGCAGGCCACGATGATGAAATCGGCGAGCTGGCCGTTGGTGATGAAGGTCTTCTGGCCGTTGACGACATAGTGGTTGCCGTCGCGGATCGCCGTCGTCTTGATGCCCTGCAGGTCGGAGCCCGCCGCCGGCTCGGTCATGGCGATGGCGCCGATCGCCTCGCCCGAGGCCATCTTCGGCAGCCACTCGCGCTTCAGGTCCTCGGAGGCATTGTTGAGGATGTAGGGGGCGACGATGTCGGAGTGCAGGCGGAAGCCCGGGCCGGTGAAGACATGGCCCATCATTTCCTCGATCATGATGGCGCTGGTGAGGAAGTCGGCGCCGCCGCCGCCGTACTCGACGGGAATGTTGGTGAGGAGCATGCCGGCGGCTCCCGCCTTCAGCCAGGCCTCGCGGTCGACGACGCCCTCCTTCTCCCAGCGGGCATGATGCGGCGCGATCTCCTCGGCGATGAATCGGCGGCAGGCCTCGCGGAACAGGTGGTGCTCTTCCTGATAGTAGGCGGCGGTCGCGCTCATGGTGCGCATCTCCTCGTGGGGTCGCGGTCGCTGGACGCCGCGGCTCGCCTCTATCCTAAGACAGGCGTTTCGGCGAATGAAACGGGATTTCGTTCAATTGACGGAGGGACTATGGTGCAGGCAGCTTCGCCGTGATCGGCGGAACCCGTCGCGGCGCCATCGAAAGGCGGGCCGGACACCGGATGAGAAGGGTTGAGGACATGGCAGGGTCAGGGGCGCTGGACGGCAAGGTCGTCATCGTCACGGGAGCCGGCCGCGGCATCGGCCGCGAGATCGCGCTGACGGCGGCGGTCGAGGGCGCGAAGGTGGTGGTCAACGACCTCGGCGGCGCCGC
>CAZEZD010000607.1:0-1558 GCA_964516115.1 uncultured Hyphomicrobiales bacterium | reverse complement strand
TGCCGTAGATGATGACGGTCGAGATGACGAGCAGCGCCAGGGCGGCGGTGATGATGACGTGGCTGGTCACCGTGAAGGCGCCGGGGATCATGCCGATCAGGTTGGCGAAGAGCACGAACATGAACAGCGAGAAGACCAGCGGGAAGAACCGCATGCCGTCCGTGCCCGCCGTTTGCCGGACCGTGCCGGCCACGAATTCGTAGGTGAGCTCGGCCATCGACTGCATGCGCGTCGGCACCAGGCGGCGCGCGTTCGTCGACAGCAGCAGGAAGGCCGCCGTCGCGCCGACGATGAGGAACATGTGCAGGGCCGAGTTGGTGAACGAGAAGTCACCGGTTCCGATCGTGATCGGAAGGATCGGCACGAGCTCGAACTGTTTGATCGGATCGGCCATCGCCGGTCTGCTCCCGCATGCGATCTAGTCGACGGTCGGAACGGCCTCGTCAGCCTTCCCGATTGGCCCGCTGCGCCGACTTGACGAGGTTGTAGATGCCCGTCGCGAAGCCCAGCAGAAGAAACACGATGAAACCCCAGGGCCGCGTTCCGGCGAAACGGTCCAGAACCCAGCCGATCAGTGCGCCGGCGAGAACGCCGGACACGAAATCGGCGGAGAAGCGGAAGAGCTTCACCAGCCCGGATGGCGCATTCGCCGTCCGGCCGTCCGGCGCTGCACCCCCGGAACGCTGCCGCTCGATCGTCTCGAGCTTGGCCTCCAGGGCGCGACGCCGCGCGTCGAGGTCGGATTCTGGGAGGGACGGTCCGCTTGCCCTGCCGTCGTTCTGCTCGCCTGACGCCATCACCCGCCTCATCGGCCGGCCGGTCGCCAGGGCATAACAACGGAAGGACGCCGGTCTGCCACCCCCCGAAAGCCGGGCACACCTATAGTGATGCGGCCAAAACGTGTCAAGGACGCCCCACGCACCGACAACATATTGAAATATCGACGACTTCTCGGTTCTCATCCGATTGTCTGACCAGCCCTGCGACATCCCGTGCGCACTGCAGCATGTATCGGGCAGTGCTAGAGTTTCCGGCGCGCGTGCGGGAGCCGCCGATCGGGGAAAGGTCGTCTGGCCAGGGCGGCGCTATCCGCGGCGGCTTTCCGAACTGGCGCGGCCGGGAATGGCGCGATCGGACCTGACGCATTCGAATCCGGCGCATTCGATGAGGGGACCTGCATGACCACCACGGCACGCGCCACAGCCGCCACGACGCCGGCCCATCCGCTCGACCCGCTCTCCGGCGACGAGATCGCCGCGGCCCGCGCCATCCTCTTCGGCGCACAGGCGCTTCCCGCCAGCACGCGCTTCGCCACCCTGCAGCTCGACGAGCCGCCGAAGGCCGAGATCGCGGCCTGGTCGCCGGGCAGGCCGATCCGCCGGCGCGCCTTCGCCGTCGCGATCGACACCGCGACCGGCGCCGTTCACGAGGCGCTGGTCGACATCGGCGACAAGACCGTTCTCAGCTTCGTCGCTCGGGACACAAAGGCCGCCCCCTATGGCCAGCCGGCCATCGTCATCGAGGAGTTCTTCAAGGCCGGCGACATCGTCAAGGCCGA
>CAZEZD010000606.1:0-1559 GCA_964516115.1 uncultured Hyphomicrobiales bacterium | reverse complement strand
AGGGCTCGGGCAAGACGACCACCACCGCCAAGCTCGCCAAGCGCCTCTTCGAGAAGCAGAAGAAGAAGGTGCTGATGGCCTCGCTCGACACGCGGCGTCCCGCCGCGATGGAGCAGCTCGCCATCCTCGGCAAGCAGATCGGCGTCGACACCCTGCCGATCGTCGCCGGCCAGACGCCGGTGCAGATCGCCCGCCGCGCCATCGAGGCCGGCCGCCTCGGCGGCTACGACGTGGTGATGCTGGACACTGCCGGCCGCACCCATGTCGACGAGGCCCTCATGATCGAGGTGGCCGAGGTCGAGAAGGCCGCAGGTCCGCACGAGACGCTGCTCGTCGTCGACAGCCTCACCGGCCAGGACGCCGTCAACGTCGCCCGCTCCTTCACCGGGCGGGTCAACGTCACCGGCGTGGTGCTGACCCGCGTCGACGGCGACGGCCGTGGCGGCGCGGCCCTCTCCATGCGCGCGGTCACCGGCAAGCCGATCAAGCTTCTCGGCACGTCGGAGAAGATGGACGGGCTGGAGGACTTCCACCCCTCGCGCATCGCCAACCGCATCCTCGGCATGGGCGACATCGTCTCGCTGGTCGAGAAGGCGGCGGAATCGATCGATGCCGAGAAGGGCATGGCGATCGCCAAGCGCATGCAGGCGGGCCAGTTCAACCTGGACGACATGGGCGACCAGCTCGACCAGATGATGAAGCTCGGCGGCATGCAGGGCCTGATGGGCATGCTGCCCGGCGTGAAGAACATGCAGAAGCAGCTTGCCGGCGCAATGGACGACAAGGCCATCAAGCGCCAGCGCGCCATCATCCGCTCCATGACCCCCTGGGAACGGCGCAACCCGAAGGAAATCGACGGCAAGCGCCGCCGCCGCATCGCCCGTGGCTCCGGCACCCAGCCGGAGGACGTCAACAAGGTGCTGAAGATGCACCGCGGCATGGCCGACATGATGAAGGCCATGGGCGGCGGCGGCGCCAAGCGCGGCCCCATGGCGGGCCTCGCCAACATGTTCGGGCTCGGCGGTGGCATGCCGCAGCCGACGCCTGAAATGCTCGCCGAGTTGCAGAAGAAGATGCCCGGCGGGCTTCCCGGCGCTTTGCCGGACAAGATGCCGGCGCTGCCGCCCGGCGGCCTGCCCCCCGGCTTCCCGGGCCTTGGTGGACTCGGGGGCGGCAAGCCTCCCGGCCTTCCCGGTTTTCCCTTCGGCAAGAAGAAATAGCCGGCTCAGTTCACCGCATTCCCACCCATCACGAACGACCCAACGGAGTATCCCATGTCGCTCAAGATCCGCCTCGCCCGCCGCGGCACGAAGAAGCGCCCCTTTTACCAGATCGTCGTCGCCGACTCGCGCTCGCCGCGCGACGGCCGCTTCATCGAGAAGATCGGTACCTACAACCCGATGCTGTCCAAGGACCAGAAGCGCTACGACCTCGACGTCGAGGCCGCCAAGGCCTGGCTCGCCAAGGGCGCGCTGCCGACCGACCGCGTCGCCCGCTTCTTCGATGCCGAGGGCCTGGTGAAGCGCACCGCCTCGAACAACCCGGAGAAGGCCGTTCCC
>CAZEZD010000605.1:0-1561 GCA_964516115.1 uncultured Hyphomicrobiales bacterium | reverse complement strand
ACAAGGCCGAGCGCTGGCGCGGGGTGAAGCCGGAGTTCGATCTGGTCGACGCCGACACCGGCGAAATCATCGCCCCCGCCGGGACCAAGATCAGCGCCCGTCAGGCCAAGAAGCTGGGCGACACCACGACCTCGCTGTCGCTGGCCGCCGACGCCCTGCTGACCAAATATCTGGCCGCCGATGCCGTCAATTACGAGACTGGCGAGATCTACGCCGAGGCCGGCGACGAGCTGGACGCCCCGACCATCGAACTGCTGGAGGAGAAGGGCTTCTCCACCATCGACGTGCTGGACATCGACCACGTCACGGTCGGCGCCTACATGCGCAACACCCTGCGCATCGACAAGAACACCGGCCGCGAGGACGCGCTGTTCGACGTCTATCGCGTCATGCGCCCGGGCGAGCCGCCGACCCCGGAAGCCGCCGAAGCCATGTTCAACTCGCTGTTCTTCGACAGCGAGCGCTACGACCTGTCGGCCGTCGGCCGGGTGAAGATGAACATGCGTCTGGAAACCCCGGACGTGTCGGATGAGATCCGCGTGCTGCGCAAGGACGACGTCCTGCGCGTGCTGCAGATCCTCGTCGGCCTGAAGGACGGCGTGGGCGAGATCGACGACATCGACAACCTGGGCAACCGCCGGGTCCGTTCGGTCGGCGAACTGCTGGAAAACCAGTACCGCGTCGGCCTGCTGCGGATGGAGCGCGCCATCAAGGAGCGCATGTCCTCGGTCGATATCGACACGGTGATGCCGCACGACCTGATCAACGCCAAGCCGGCCGCCGCGGCCGTGCGCGAGTTCTTCGGTTCGTCGCAGCTGTCGCAGTTCATGGACCAGACCAACCCGCTGTCCGAGATCACCCACAAGCGTCGCCTTTCGGCGCTTGGCCCGGGCGGTCTGACGCGCGAGCGCGCCGGCTTCGAAGTCCGCGACGTGCACCCGACCCACTACGGCCGCATCTGCCCGATCGAAACGCCGGAAGGCCCGAACATCGGCCTGATCAACTCGCTGGCCACCCACGCCCGGGTCAACAAATACGGCTTCATCGAGAGCCCGTACCGGCGCGTGAAGGACGGCAAGGCCACGGACGAGGTGGTCTACATCTCGGCCATGGAAGAGGCGAAATACACGATCGCCCAGGCCAATATCGAGCTCAAGGACGGCATGATCGTCGAGGAGCTGGTCCCGGGCCGGATCAACGGCGATTCGCAACTGCTGATCCGCGCCGATGTGGACATGATGGACGTGTCGCCGAAACAGGTGGTTTCGGTCGCCGCCGCCCTGATCCCCTTCCTGGAAAACGACGACGCCAACCGGGCCCTGATGGGTGCGAACATGCAGCGTCAGGCCGTGCCGCTGGTGCAGTCGGACGCGCCGCTGGTCGGCACCGGCATGGAGGCGGTCGTGGCCGTGGACTCCGGCGCCGTCGTGGTCGCCCGTCGTGACGGCGTCGTCGAACAGATCGATGGCACCCGCATCGTGGTGCGCGCCACCAACGAAGCCGACGCCGGCCGTTCAGGCGTCGACATCTACCGCCTGTCCAAATTCCAGCGTTCCAACCA
>CAZEZD010000604.1:0-1576 GCA_964516115.1 uncultured Hyphomicrobiales bacterium | reverse complement strand
ACATGTCGTGGTAGGGCGCCGGCGCGATATAGGGCCAGTGCGGCTTGATGTAGGAAAGATGCAGGCACCAGGGGCGGCCGTCCTCCTTCGCCTCGCGGATGAAGTCCATGGCACGGCGGGTCATGTAGGGCGTCTCGGAGTGCTCCTCCGGGACGTTCGCCTCCTTGTCGGCATGGGCGAGCAGCCAACCGTTCTGCTTCTCGCCCTCTGGGCCGACGCCGGAATTGGCGCGATCCTCCCAGGGGTTACGGGCGGGAAAGCCGTGCTCCTCGAGATACTTGTCATAGGCCGGGCGCGGCGCGCCGGGACGCGAGGGGTGCAGGCCGTCGTCGCGCTCATAGGGCTCGAAGCCGCACTGCGCCGCCTCCACCCCGATCACCGAGCCCCTGGGGATGCCGAGCCGCTCCATGCCCTCGTCGTCGGCCGTCATATGGGTCTTGCCGACGAGGACGTTGCGGACGCCGAGGCCCTTGAGGTGCTGTCCGAGCGTCGGCTCGCCGATGCGCAGCGGGAAGTTGTTCCAGTTGGAGCCGTGCGAACGCATGTAGCGGCCGGTGTAATAGCTCATGCGCGAGGGACCGCAGACCGGCGACTGGACGTAGGCCCGCGTGAACCGCACGCCGCGCGCGGCGAGGGCGTCGATGTTCGGCGTTTTCAGCGTCGGGTGCCCGTAGCAGCTCAGGTAGTCGAACCGGAGCTGGTCGCACATGATAAAGAGGACGTTCTTCTCGGCGTGGGGCATGTGTGAGGTCGTTCCGTCTGGGCTTTGTGCGATCTTCGACGGCCCCACCCTTACCCTCCCCCCGCTGTCGCGGGGAGAGGGAGACTGCCGCGTCGCGCCTTTCAGCCTGAGGCCGAGCCAGGCGCGACTGATCTGCAGTTGCGGGGCGTCGTAGTCCCCCTCCCCTTGAAGCGAAGCGCACAAGGGGAGGGTGAGGGTGGGGCGAGTTTCCCTTACGAAGGCTTGAAGCCAGAGGCGCGCACGGCCGGCGTCCAGGCGTCGTGGTCTTCCTTCTGGATGCGGGCGAGATCCTCCGACGTCGACCCCGTTGGCACCATGGAGAGGCGCAGCACCTTCTCCTTCACCACCGCTTCGCGCATCGCCGCCATCACGGCGCGGCTGACCTTGCCGATCATCTCGGCCGGCGCGCCGGCCTTCGTATAGAGCGCGTACCAGGCGCTGCCGACGATGGGGATGCCGGCCTCGGTGAAGGTCGGCACGTCGGGCAGGAAGGGTGAGCGTTCGCGGCCGGAGACGGCCAGCACGCGGATGCGGCCTGCCCTCGCCAGCTCCGTGACGTCGGAGGTCGTGGTCATGACCATCGGCACCTGGCCGCCGAGGAGATCGTTGAGCGCCGGCGCCGAGCCGCGGTAGGGCGCGTGCTGCATGGCGACGCCGATCTTCTCGCCCATCAGCGCCCCGAAGAAGTGCGGCAGGTTGCCGACGCCCGGTGAACCGTAGGTGGCGCGGCGCGGGTCCTGCTTCATCCAGGCCACGAGCTCGGTCAGGGTCTTCGCCGGCGTGTCCGGATGGATCGCCAGCGCGAAGTCGAAGGTGGTGACGAGGCTGATCGGC
>CAZEZD010000603.1:0-1580 GCA_964516115.1 uncultured Hyphomicrobiales bacterium | reverse complement strand
AGCGGTCGGCCAGCCAGAACATGCGGATGAGATTGACCGGGTCGCGCGCGAAGGCGCCGTCGTCGGCCACCGTGATGCGGTCGTGGTCGATCTGGAAGTCGGTGCTCTCCTTGAAGCCCCGCCGCGATTTCGGCCTCAGCCGCGCGATGAAGCGGTCGAGCACCGGGGCGGGCTTCTCGTGACGCTCCTCGAGTTCGGCGCAGAGGATGGCGGTGAGGTCACCCACGTCCTTGGCGATGAGGAAGTAGTGCTTCATGAAGCGCTCGACGTCGACGAGGCCGTTATGGCCGCGATAGCCGAGGCGCGGGGCAAGCTCGCGCTGAAGGTCGAAGGACAGGCGCTCTTCTGCGCGTCCAGTCAGGAAGTGCAGGTGGCAGCGTACCGTCCACAGGAAGGTCTCGCAACGCCGGAACATCTGCGCCTCGCGGCGGGTGAAGACGCCCTTCTTCGCCAGTTCCTCGTCGGTCTTCACCCGATAGGCGTAGCGGGCAATCCAGAACAGTGTGTGCAGGTCCCGGAGGCCACCCTTGCCGTCCTTGACATTGGGTTCGACGAGATAGCGTGACTGGCCGGTCTTGCGGTGGCGCTCGTCGCGCTCGGCGAGCTTGGCGGCGACGAAATCCGGCACCGTGCCCTTCACCACCTCTGCGTCGAAACGTTTCTCCAGTTCGGCGAAGAGCTGCGTGTCGCCGAGGATGTAACGCGCCTCAAGAAGGGTGGTGCGGATGGTGAAGTCGGTCCGCGCCTGGCGGATGCACTCGTCCACCGAGCGCGTCGCATGGCCGACCTTCAGCCCCATGTCCCAGAGGCAATAGAGCATGGCCTCGGCGACGCTTTCGCCCCAGGCCGTCTGCTTGTAGGGCAGGAGGAACAGGAGATCGATGTCGGAGCCGGGCGCCAGCATGCCGCGGCCATAGCCGCCGGTGGCGACGATCGTCATCCGCTCGCCGGAGGAAGGGTTCTCCGAAGGGTAGAGCTCATCGACGATCCAGCCGTAGAGCGCGCGGATGACATCGTCCTGGAACTGCGAGAGGGCTTCCGCGCAGGTGCGCCCGTCGATGCTGGCGATCAGCCGGTCCTCGGCCGTCCTGCGCGCCTCCGCGAGGCGCTTCTTCAGACGCTGGACCACCTCGGCACGGGCGTCCCGGTTGTTGCCGGCGACGACCGAGACGGCGGAGACGTCGCGGACGAGTTCGGCCGGGTCGATGAGCGGGCCGTGCACGACAGCCTGGCGCGGGAGGCGTGCGGCGGAGGGGGGCGAATCCATATGGGGCCTTCACTGGCGCGGGACGGCGGACCATACGCGGATCACCGGCGCGATGCGAGATGGGACGGATGAGCCATCAGCCGGCACGGCGGCCACGGCGGTCGTCCCCCGACCGGGGCTCAGAGGCCGGCGGCGCCGCCGTCGGCGCGCGGGTCGTGGGCGCCCGACAGTGACGTGTCGGTGTGCAGCGTGACGCCGCCAGCATGGCCCATCGTGTCGGAGTAGGCCTCGCCGATCATGGCGGTCTGGTGCCCGAGCCGGTCGAGATCGCGCACCAGGCTCTCGTCGAAGCGGTCCTCGAAGCGCAGGCTGG
>CAZEZD010000602.1:0-1585 GCA_964516115.1 uncultured Hyphomicrobiales bacterium | reverse complement strand
CCTCGATGTCGATGGTCTCGATGGTGAGCGGCTTGTTGGCCTCCCAGGCGACGGCGGCACGCGATTTCATGAGGCTTCTCCGGAAATGTCGATTCGGCGCGATGACACCATGGCAAGGATGACGGGGCAATGAGGGCGGCGCTCCCCATCGCCCCCTGCGCTTTCCCTCGTCGTTGACGATGCTAGGGTCGCCAGACAAGAACAGCTTGAGGAAACCGCCATGAAGGCGCTCGTCATCCACGCTCCCCACGACCTCCGGCTGGAGGAGCGCGAGGTCGCGCCGCTCGGGCCGGCCGAGATCGCCGTGCGGATCGGCGCCGGCGGCATCTGCGGCTCGGACCTGCACTACTTCCACAATGGCGGCTTCGGCGCGGTGAGGCTGAAGGAGCCGATGATCCTCGGCCACGAGATCGCCGGCACGGTGGAGCGCATCGGCGCCGCCGTCGCCTCGGTGAAGCCGGGCGACCGGGTGGCGGTCAGCCCGTCGCGGCCCTGCGGCCAATGCCGCTACTGCCTCGAAGGCAAACAGAACCATTGCCTCAACATGCGCTTCTACGGCTCGGCCATGCCTTTTCCCCACATCCAGGGGGCATTCCGCGAGGTGCTGGTCTGCGACGCGGTGCAGGCGCACAAGGTCGCCGATGGGGTCAGCCTCGGCGAGGCGGCCTTCTGCGAGCCGCTGGCGGTCTGCCTGCATGCGGCGCGGCGCGCCGGCCCGCTGCTCGGCAAGCGCGTGCTCGTCACCGGCTGCGGACCCATCGGCGCGCTGTGCGTTCTTGCGGCGCGGGCGGCGGGAGCGGCAGAGGTCGTCGCCACCGATGTGGCCGATGCGACGCTCGCCGTGGTGAGAGGCATGGGCGTCGCGACGACGCTCAACACCGCGGGCGATCCGGAGGCGCTGAAGCCCTATGAGGCCGACAAAGGCGCTTTCGACGTGCTGTTCGAGGCGTCCGGCAACATGAAGGCGCTGACCGGGGCCTTCGCGGCGCTCAGGCCCGGCGCGGTCATCGTCCAGGTCGGCACCGGCGGCGACTTCACGCTGCCCATCTCCGTGCTGGTCGCCAAGGAGTTCGAACTGCGCGGCACCTTCCGCTTCCACGAGGAATTCGCCACCGCCGTGTCGATGATCGGCGAGCGGCGGATCGACGTGCGCCCACTGCTCACCGCCACCCTGCCGATGGAACAGGCGGTCGAGGCCTTCCACCTCGCCTCCGACCGGTCGAAGGCAATGAAGGTGCAGATCGCCTTCGGGTGAGGGGCACGGCAAGGACGACAAGCCACGGCGCATGCCCCACCAAAGCAAAAGGCCCGGCGCTGAGGCCGGGCCTTCCGACAGCAATGCGCGCCGCCTCAGGACGGATTGACCGTCGCGTCGATGACGTTCGACAGCTTGTCGGCGATCATGCCGATGTCGTCCTCGGTGACGATGAAGGGCGGCGTGACGACGAGGCAGTCGCCGGCGGTGCGGATCATCATGCCCTCGTCGTGGAAGGCCTTGTCCATGGCGACGAAGGCGCGCTTGCCCGGCGCGTCCTTCCAGCTCTCGATGTCGATGGCGGCGGTGAGGCCGACCTGGCGGATGTCG
>CAZEZD010000601.1:0-1591 GCA_964516115.1 uncultured Hyphomicrobiales bacterium | reverse complement strand
CGCGCACCGTGATGTTGGTGAGCTGCACGGTCAGCTGGTTGTCGATCTCGCTGACCTCGACGCCGACGCGCAGGCTGATGCGCCCCTCCGACAGGACGACCGGCGTGAAGGCGAGGCCGATGCCGAAGGGCTTGAACTCGATCGTCACGTTGCCCGACAGGTCGCGCCCGGTGGGGACGGGGAACTCGCCGCCGGCCAGGAACTTCGCCTGCTCGCCGGAAATGGCGGTGAGCGTCGGCTCGGCCAGCGTGCGCACGAGCCCGTGTTCCTCGAAGGCCTGGATCGTGCTCGTGAAGACGTTGTTGCCGACACGCGTGCCGACAACGGCGGAATTGGAAGGCGCGGTGCCGTTGGCGTTATAGCTGCCCGCGGTCAGGAGGCCGTAGACGAAGCCGCCGGCATTGCCGAGATTGCCGGTGGCGCCGGTGAGGGTCGACGTCGGATCGAAAGCGCCGAGATTGACGCCGAGCTGCTTGATGGCGGTGCGCTGAATCTCCGAGACCGTCACCTTCAGGTGGACCTGATCGCGGCCGCGGATGGCGATGGCGTTGACCACCTTCTTCTCATCGCCGACGAGCCGCGCGGCGATGTCGATCGCCTGCTGCGCCTCGAGGGGGGTTGCCACCGATCCCGACACGACGACGGAATCGTTGACCGAGCGGACCTCGATATTGCCGTGCGGCAGGGCGGAGCGGAGCGTCTGCCGGAGACCGACGAGGTCGCGGCCAACCTCGATGTCGTAGGAGGCGATCTGCCGGCCCTCGCCGTCGAGGAAGAAGACGTTGGTCTGGCCGACGGCAACGCCGATGAGGAAGGCGCGGCGGGCGGAGCGCACGACCGCGTTGGCGATGGCCGGATTGGCGACGATGACGTCGCGGGCATCGCGCGGCAGTTCCACGGGAAGCGACTTGCCGACGCCCAGGACAATCGTATGGGAGCCCGCCGTGGAGGCCGGCTGGCGCGCGACCGTCGTCTGCTGGCGCGGCGCATGGGCCGTCTGCGCCGCGACCTGCGGGATCACCGCGACGAACGCCGCCAGGGCGACGAAGAAGGTCCGGCCGGCCATGACCGAGGATCGCATCATGGTGTGCATCGGGGTGTCTTTCGAAGGGGGTGCGGACTGCGGGCGCTGCGACATCATTCGGGTCCCTGGCCACCGGCGACAGATCGTACGCCGTGCCTGACGATGGCGATGCGGCCCTCGTTGCCGCCGAACAGGGCATCGCCGGAGCCGGCCGCCTCGCCGGCGAGATTGGAAACGGCGGAATCGGCAAGGCTGCGCAGCGACAGGGACAGGGTTCCCAGTTCGCGCGCCAGCGCCAGGGTCTCGGCCTGACCAGGCGTCAGTTCGAGCGTCGCGGTGCGGCCGACGATGGTCTTCTCGCCACCGCGCTCCTCGACCACCTGGTCGATCGCCAGGATGCGGACGTTGCGCAGCACCGTCGAGGTCGAGTGGGTCATGCCCTCGGCCTGGGCGGCGGCATTGCCGATGCGGCGCGCCAGAATGACGTCGACGCGGTCGTTCGGCAGGATGAAGGCGCCGGCGCCGCGCGAGGGGTCGTCGATCGGGGCGGCGATGGCGCGCATGCCA
>CAZEZD010000600.1:0-1607 GCA_964516115.1 uncultured Hyphomicrobiales bacterium | reverse complement strand
TCTTCGAGGCGCGCCGTCCGAAGGATGCCGCGATCATCGCGGAAATCTCCGGCGTGGTGCGCTTCGGCAAGGACTACAAGCAGAAGCGCCGCCTGACGATCGAGCCTTTCGAGGCCGATGCCGAGACGGCGGAGTACCTCATCCCGAAGGGCAAGCACATCCACCTCCAGGATGGCGACGAGGTGCAGAAGGGCGACTTCATCGTCGACGGCAATCCGGCGCCGCACGACATCCTGGCGATCAAGGGCGTGGAGGAGCTTGCTGCCTACCTCGTCAACGAGATCCAGGAGGTCTACCGGCTCCAGGGCGTCGTCATCAACGACAAGCACATCGAGGTCATCGTCCGCCAGATGCTCCAGAAGGTCGAGATCACCGATCCCGGTGATACCGACCTCATCCAGGGCGACCAGGTCGACGCTTCCGAGATGGAAGAGGCCAATCTCGCGATCGCCGATGACAAGAACAAGCGTCCGGCAACCGGTACGCCCGTTCTGCTCGGCATCACCAAGGCCTCGCTGCAGACGCGGTCCTTCATCTCGGCGGCCTCCTTCCAGGAGACCACGCGCGTGCTCACCGAGGCGGCCGTCAACGGCAAGTCGGACACGCTCGAGGGGCTGAAGGAAAACGTCATCGTCGGCCGCCTCATCCCGGCGGGGACGGGCGCGATGATGAATCGCATCCGCGAGATCGCGCTGAAGCGCGACGATCTCATCCTGGACGAGAAGCAGAAGACCGCTGGCACCCCTGCCGGCGCTCCCGCGGAGATGGCTGTCATCGAGGCCCCGCAGCCCTGACGGGGCTCGTGAGGGCAGGGGGCGTGCCCCCTGTCCTGGCTCCGTGGTCTCAGGACAAACAAAAAGGGCCGCCCGGAAAGGCGGCCCTTCTGTTTGAAAGCGGGTGCGGCTGGATCAGTTGACCCGGCAGGAGCCCGTCGAGGTGCAGACGAGGTTGGTCGTCTGGCACAGATTGACGCCGCGGCGCTCCACCGAGCGGTCGTTGGCGAAGACGACCTTCATGTCGTACTGGCAATAGCCGCGAGAGCGCTGGCGCGGGGTCGGCACCACACGCAGCGAGTCGCCAGGCTCAACCACGTCCTGCCCGAGGCGATCGTCGCCCCAGCCGCGGGTGTCGACGTCGGTCATGTAGAACTCGCGGATCGTCACGCCGGAACGGTTGACGATATTGATCCAGCGCTGCTGGCCGTCCCGGTCGGTCTGGGCCTGGGCCGTCATGCCGTACGATCCGGCCAGCGCAACAGCGGCAACCGCCGCGAAAACGACGTTCCTGAACGCCATGTTCCTCATCCTTTTCATGATGGGCCGCGTTCTTCGAGAACAGCGGTCCCGTTGGTAACTCGGTCGCGACGGACCCTCAGCATTGGCACGATCGCCGCAAAGCCGGATCGGCTGGGGTCGAGCCTGACGTTGCGAAACCACACTATGCGGGATAAGCCGATTCCCCACCTCTCGGGCAATGTACTTATTTTCATACCGGTCGAAACCGGCGAGCCCGGTGAGATGGATAGGGCGCGCAGACTGATGGATTATGACGGGGCAGGCCCGGAATGTTTCTGTCGCGTTGCGCCGGGTCCGCGAAAGAAACGGTCT
>CAZEZD010000599.1:0-1651 GCA_964516115.1 uncultured Hyphomicrobiales bacterium | reverse complement strand
GCCGGTTCTGGATCGGCGCCTTGCTGACCTCGCCTGTGGTGGCGCTGGAGATGGGTGGCCATCTAACTGGCCTGCATAGGTTCCTGGGCCAGCAGACCGGCAACTGGTTGCAGTTCCTGTTCGCGACACCAGTGGTGCTCTGGGCGGGATGGCCGCTTCTTGTCCGCGGCTGGCGCTCGGTCACCAACCGCAGCCTCAACATGTTCACGCTAATTGCCATGGGCGTGGGCGTCGCCTGGCTCTATAGCATCGTCGCCACGGCCGCGCCGGGGCTCTTTCCGGCGGCTTTCCGGAGTTCGGGCGGCGCGGTCGCGGTGTATTTCGAGGCGGCGGCTGTCATCACCGTACTGGTGCTGCTCGGCCAGGTACTGGAGCTCCGCGCGCGCGAAAGCACCGGCGGTGCCATCCGCGCACTCCTCGACCTCGCGCCGCGCACCGCGCGACGCATCCGACCGGACGGAACGGACGAGGAGGTCGAGCTCGACGCGGTCGTGGTCGGCGACCGGCTGCGCGTCCGACCGGGCGAGAAGGTGCCGGTGGATGGCGCGGTGGTGGAGGGCCGCAGTGCCGTCGACGAATCCATGGTGACGGGCGAGTCGATGCCCGTGACGAAAGAGGTCGGAGCCGGGGTCATCGGTGGCACGGTGAACCAGAGCGGCGCGCTGGTCGTCGAGGCAAAACGGATCGGGCGCGACACCATGCTGTCGCAGATCGTGCATCTCGTCGCGCAAGCGCAGCGATCGCGCGCGCCGATCCAGCGGCTCGCGGACGAGGTCTCGGGCTGGTTCGTGCCCGTCGTGATCGGCGTGGCCGTTCTTGCTTTCACGGCCTGGATGGTCCTCGGCCCAGAACCCCGCTTTGCCTACGCTCTCGTGGCTGCGGTCGCCGTGCTCATCATCGCATGCCCCTGCGCGCTCGGCCTCGCCACCCCGATGTCCATCATGGTCGGCGTCGGGCGCGGCGCGGAGAGCGGCGTCCTCATCAAGAACGCCGAGGCGCTAGAGCGGATGGAGAAGGTCGACACGATTGTTGTCGACAAGACCGGGACGCTGACCGAAGGCAAGCCGGCGGTGACGGATATCAGGCTGGTGGCCGGCTTCGGAGAAGCTGATGCACTGAGGCTGGCGGCCGGCGTCGAACGCCTCAGCGAGCACCCGCTGGCGCTTGCGATCGTCCGCAAGGCGGAGGAACGCGGGCTCGATCTTCCTTCGGCATCGGAATTCGACTCGCCCACCGGCAAGGGCGCCATGGCTACGGTCGAGGGCCGGCGCGTGGTGCTCGGCGCTGGCGCTTTTCTCAAGGAGCAGGGCATAGATGCTGGTCCGCTCGCCGACGCCGCTGAGGAGATGCGCAAGGACGGGGCGACAGCGATTTTCATGGGGGTCGATGGCAAGGTCGCGGCAGCATTCGCCATCGCCGATCCGATTAAGGCCTCGACGCCGGACGCCATTGCCGCACTGCGGCGCGAAGGCATCCGCCTCGTCATGCTCACCGGCGACAACCGCACCACGGCGTTGGCGGTGGCGGGGAGGCTCGGCATCGGCGACGTCGAGGCGGAAGTGCTGCCCGAGCAAAAGAGCGCCGTCGTGGAGCGCTACAAGCGCGAAGGCCGGGTCGTCGCCATGGCCGGCGACGGCGTCAACGACGCGCC
>CAZEZD010000598.1:0-1653 GCA_964516115.1 uncultured Hyphomicrobiales bacterium | reverse complement strand
AGGACAAGGACTTCCTCGCCAAGCGTGTCTACGGCATGTCCGAGGCGCTGAAGGAGGTCGAGAAGTGGGACCCGAAGACGGTCGAGGACGTGACGGGTGTCCCCGGCGCCCAGCTTGAGCGGGTCGCCAAGCTCTTCGCCACCGAGAAGCCCTCGACCCTGATCTGGTGCATGGGCGCCACCCAGCACACGGTCGGCACCGCCAACGTGCGCGCCTACTGCACCCTGCTGCTGCTCACCGGCAATGTCGGCGCGCCCGGCACCGGCGCCAATATCTTCCGCGGCCACACCAACGTGCAGGGCGCGACCGATCTCGGCCTCGATGTCGGCAACCTGCCGCTCTATTACGGCCTGGTCGAGGGCGCCTGGCGGCACTGGTCGCGCGTCTGGGAGGTCCCCTACGACTATTTCGTCTCGCGCTTCGACGACGTGCCGGCCAAGGGCGGCCGCGCGGCCCGCACCGGCAAGCAGAACATGGAGGTGTCGGGCATTCCCTCGACCCGCTGGTTCGACGCGACGCTGCTGCCCGGCGAGCAGGTCGACCAGAAGGACAACATCAAGGCCATGTTCGTCATGGGCCATGGCGGCAACACCATTCCGCGCGTGCCCGGCGCGGTCGAGGGTCTTGGGAAGCTCGACCTGCTCGTCGTGGTCGATCCGCATCCCACGAACTTCGTCTCGCTCGGCAACCGGCGCGACGGCACCTACATCCTGCCCGCCTGCACCAACTTCGAGTGCGACGGGTCGCGCACGGCCTCCAACCGCTCCATCCAGTGGGGCGAGAAGGTGGTCGAGCCGATCTTCGAATCGGCCAACGACTACTGGATCATCTACAAGTTCGCCCAGAAGCTCGGCTTCGCCAGCGAGATGTTCAAGAATATCAAGCTGGTGAAGGGCAAGTTCGGCGACGAGCCGGAGGCCGAATCCCTGCTCCGTGAGATCAATCGCGGCGGCTGGTCGACCGGCTACACCGGCCAGTCGCCGGAGCGCATCAAGGCGCACATGGCGAATCAGGACAAGTTCGACATCGTCACCCTGCGCGCTCCGAAGGAACTCGCCGACATCGGCGGAGACTTCTACGGCCTGCCCTGGCCGTGCTGGGGCAAGCCGGAGGTGCGCCACCCCGGGACGCACATCCTCTACAACACCAACGTCAGGATGATGGATGGCGGCGGAGCCTTCCGTCCGCGCTTCGGCCTCGAACGCAACGGCGAGACGCTGCTGGCGCAGAACTCCTGGAATCTCGACTCCCCGATCCAGGACGGCTATCCGGAATTCACCTATGCGATCTTCCAGCGTCTCGGCTGGGACGCCGACCTGACGGCGGAGGAGAAGGCGCAGATCGAGCGCCAGGGCGGTGCCAATCCCGGCGCAGTCAGCTGGGCCACCGACCTGTCGGGCGGCATCCAGCGCGTCTGCCTCCAGAGGAACGTCGTGCCGTTCGGCAACGGCAAGGCCCGGGCCATCGCCTGGAACCTGCCCGACCCGGTGCCGATCCATCGCGAGCCGATCTACACGCCGAGGCCCGACCTCGTCGCCAAGTATCCGGCCCGCGCCGACGAGCGGAACCTGCGCATGCCCAACCTCCACACGACCTATCAGAAGGGCGCCGTGGACAAGGGCATCGCCCGCCAGTTCCCGATCATCCTCACCT
>CAZEZD010000597.1:0-1654 GCA_964516115.1 uncultured Hyphomicrobiales bacterium | reverse complement strand
ACTTCCAGGACTACGAGGAGGACAAGAAGCGCCGCCTCGGCACGGATTCGACCATTCCGAAGCGCATCCAGTACAAGAAGTTCGCGCGGTAGGGGCACACGGGGCGAACCCCGTACGCAAGCGATCAGGCGGGAGGAGAAGCCCTCACTCCTCCACCAGATCCGCGGCGGCCAGCCAGAACACCTCGCCCTCGCTCTCCTCCGAATCGAGCCAGAGGAAGGGCAGGTCGTACTCTTCTTCCAGGATGTCGCGTCCGGTGCCGATCTCGCAGAGGAGTCCGCCTTCGGGGGTGAGATGGTCGCCCGCTTCGGCGAGGATGCGGCGGACGATGTCGAGCCCGTCGGCGCCGCCGAGATGGGCCATGACCGGCTCGGCGCGGTATTCGGCCGGGAAGGCGTCGACCTCGGCCTGCGCCACATAGGGCGGGTTGGTGACGATGAGGTCGTAACGGCGGCCGGCGACGGGCTTGAACAGGTCGCCGGCGAGAAGGCGGACACGGTCGGCCATGTCGTGGTCGGCGACGTTCAGCTTCGCCACCTCCAGCGCGTCCTTCGACAGGTCGACGGCATCGACGGCGGCGTTCGGGTAGGCCATGGCGGCGAGGATGGCGAGGCAGCCGGAGCCGGTGCACAGGTCGAGCACGTGCGAGACCTCGAACGGATCGGGGATGGGGCCGGAGCCCCCCTGCGCCAGCGCGCCGGTCATCATCATCTCGCCGAGATAGGAGCGCGGTACGATGACGCGTTCGTCGACGCGGAAGGCGATGCCCTGGATATAGGCCTTTCCGACGAGATAGGGGGCCGGCTTGCGGGTGGCGATGCGCGCCTCGATGAGCCCGAGCAGCCGCTCGCGCTCGGGTCGCGTCAGGTGCGCCTCCAGCCAGGGGGCGAGTTCGTCGATCGGCAGCGACAGGCCTTCCAGCATCAGGAAGGCCGCCTCGTCCAGCGCCGTGGTCGTCCCGTGGCCGTAGGTGAGCTTCGCCTGCGCGAAGCGCGAGACGGCGTAGCGGACGAAATCGCGCAGCGTCAGCAGTTCGTCGACGGGGGAAGGCGGCTGGGCCATGGGGTGCGTCATCCGTAAAAGGCGAGGCGGGCGGCCCCCGGCCGTGCTAGCGGCTCGCCGGGGACGGTTCAAGCCCGGGCGGTCAAGGGCCATGCCGCAATGCCGAAAAGTTGCGCCGGAGCGCGTCCGGCCTGCCTTGGCATTGCCCAAGTCCGGGGCGATGGTCGCCTTGCGGATCAACGGGTTCGCAGGCATTGTGCCGCCATGTTCGCCGGCCCGAAAGGCGCGGATCGCGCCGCGGTGCCGATTTTCCCTCACGGGATGACGAGAGAGCGATTGTGACCTTCAGGACCTCGTTTCGCGCGCTTGCGCTTGCCGTCGGCCTTGCCGCCGGCTTCGTTCCGGTCGCTCAGGCGCAGGGGCGCGCCGTCACCTTCGAGCCGCTCGGCGCGACGCCGGCCTACCGCGATGCGCTGCGCGTGTCGGTCTATGGCAACGTTCTGGCCGCGCGGCTGGCTTCAAACGTCCGTGATACTGCGGCGGCCTCGGTCTTCTGGCGCGCCGCCCTGCGCCAGGACCCGCGCAACAACGAGATCCTCGAGCGCGCCTTCGTCACCACCCTCGCCGACGGCAATGTCGACGAGGCCGTGCC
>CAZEZD010000596.1:0-1654 GCA_964516115.1 uncultured Hyphomicrobiales bacterium | reverse complement strand
GGCGGGAGAGAACCTTGGCCGCGTAGTCGACCATCGGCACGATGCGCGCATAGTTCAGGCGGGTCGGCCCGATGACGCCGAGGACGCCGACGATGCGGCGCTCGGCGTCGCGATAGGGCGCCACCACCATGGACGAGCCCGACAGCGAGAACAGCTTGTTCTCCGAGCCGATGAAGATGCGCACGCCTTCGGCGGTTTCGGCGCGGCCGAGCAGGTCGACGAGTTCGCGCTTCGATTCCAGATCATCGAACAGGAGGCGGATACGCTCCAGGTCCTCCATGGCCCTCAGATCGCCGAGCAGGTTCGCCTGGCCGCGCACGATGAGCTTGCGGTCGGACGGCTCGCCCCCCGACCACGAGGCGAGCCCGGCCTCGACCAGCTTCTGGGTCAGGCCGTCCAGTTCGTTGTGGGCCTGCTCGAGGCTCTTCTGCATCTCGGTGCGGGCCTCGGCGAGCGTCCGGCCGCGGATATGGGCGTTGAGGAAATTGGAGGCCTCGACCAGCGCGGAGGGCGGCAGGCCCGCCGGGATGGGCACGAGACGGTTCTCGACCTGGCCGTCCTCGGAGACCAGCACGACGAGGGCGCGCTCCGGTTCGATGCGGACGAACTCGATGTGCTTGAGGCGGACGTTGCTCTTGGAGGTGAGAACGACGCCGGCGCCGCGCGACATGCCGGACAGAAGCTGGGTTGCGTCCGCCAGCACGGATTCGAACGAATGGTCGCGGGCGGAGGCGGCGACCTGCGCCTCGATGGCGTTGCGCTCGTCGGCGGCGAGATCGCCGAACTGCATCAGGGCGTCGACGAAGAAGCGCAGTCCCGTCTCGGTCGGCAGACGTCCCGCCGAGGTGTGCGGCGCAAAGATGAGGCCGGCCTCCTCGAGATCCTGCATGACGTTGCGCACCGAGGCCGGCGACAGGGTCATCGGCAGGATCTTCGACAGGTTGCGCGACCCCACGGGCTCGCCGGTCGCCAGATAGCTCTCCACGATCTGGCGGAAGATCTCCCGCGAGCGCTCGTCGAGCTTCGCGAGCGCGGAGTTCGCGGCGGCGGACAGATGCGGGCTGGAACGCGGAACTTCGGCGGACAAGGGGCGACCTCCACGCCAAATCTGGTCGCTGGCGCGGCATTGTTCAAGCGCCATCTGCCGCATTGCAAAACGGAATGCGGCCGCTGGCGCCCGACGCCGTCCTTGCCGCGCCGGGCTTTGCGCCCTAAGACCCCCCGACCCCGAGACAAGAACGGAACCCGCCATGCGTCCCTCCAAGCGCGAACCCGATGCGCTCCGCCCCGTCTCGCTGGAGCGTGCCGTCGCCCGCTATGCGGAAGGCTCCTGCTTCGTGAAGTTCGGCAACACCCACGTGCTCTGCACGGCCTCGCTCGAGGAAAAGCCGCCGCCGTGGCTGCGCGGCCAGGGCCGCGGCTGGGTGACGGCGGAATATTCCATGCTGCCGCGCGCCACGCTGGAGCGCACCCGGCGCGAATCGACCTCCGGCAAGCCGTCCGGCCGCACGCAGGAAATCCAGCGCCTCATCGGCCGGTCGCTGCGCACCGTTGTCGACCTGCAGGCGCTGGGCGAGCGGCAGATCACCCTCGACTGCGACGTGATCCAGGCCGACGGCGGCACCCGCACCGCCGCCATCACCGGCGCCTGGGT
>CAZEZD010000595.1:0-1661 GCA_964516115.1 uncultured Hyphomicrobiales bacterium | reverse complement strand
CGGTCTATGGCCACGGCAAGGTGCGCGACACCGACAGCGACCTGACCGTCCAGCATTCCGGCGAACCGCTCGGCGAACGCATCATCGTCTCCGGCTGCGTGCTGGACGAGGATGGCCGCCCGGTGCCCAATGCCCTGGTCGAGCTCTGGCAGGCCAACGCCGCCGGGCGCTACGTCCATGTGCGCGACCAGCATCCGGCACCGCTCGACCCGAATTTCACCGGCGCCGGCCGCTATCTGACGGCTGAGGACGGGCGCTACCGCTTCACCTCGATCCGGCCCGGCGCCTATCCCTGGCGCAATCACCACAATGCCTGGCGGCCAGCCCACATCCACTTCTCGGTGTTCGGGCCGACCTTCCTGTCGCGCCTCGTCACCCAGATGTATTTCCCCGGCGATCCGCTGTTTCCCTACGACCCGATCTTCAACGGCATCCCCGACGCGAAGGCGCGCGACCGGCTGATTGCCCGCTTCGACCTCGAGACGACCCAGCCGGAATGGGCGCTCGGCTACCAGTTCGACATCGTGCTGCGCGGCCGCGAGGAAACCCCGATGGAAGAGCCCCATGAGCACTGAGATCATGAGCACCGACATCAAGGCGGGCGAGCGCCCGGAGGGCATCACGCCGTCGCAGACGGTGGGCCCCTTCTTCCACTACGGCCTGACCCCCGGCGAGGCCTATTCGCATGTCCCCGTGTCCGTGGACGGCCAGGTCGCCGCGCCCGGCACGCCTGGCGAGACGATCGTGCTCACCGGCCGGGTCATCGACGGGGCCGGCGAGCCGGTGCCGGACGCCATGATCGAGATCTGGCAGGCCGATTCGGACGGGCGCTATGCCCATCCCCGCGACGGCCGGGCCAGGGCGAGCAACACCTTCCTCGGCTTTGGCCGGTCCGACACGACGAGCGACGGCACCTATCGCTTCGTCACCGTGAAGCCGGGACGTGCGCCGGGTCCCGGCGGAGCCGCGCAGGCGCCGCACATCCTTGTGGCGGTCTATGGGCGCGGCATGCTCAAGCAGCTCTTCACCCGCGTCTATTTCGAGGATGAGCCATCGAACGCGGAGGACGCCGTGCTGGCGCTGGTGCCGGCCGATCGCCGGTCGACGCTGATCGCCCGGCGCGACGGCGACACCTTCACCCTCGACATCCGCCTGCAGGGCGAGGGCGAGACGGTGTTCTTCGACGTGTGACAGATACGAAGCGGTCGGGGCGACGGAACGACCCCCGTCGTCTCGCGCCGTCGTTCAGGCGCTGAGCAGCACCCCGTTCAGCACCGCAGCATACTGACAGCCGGCCGCGACCAGCACGAAGCCGTGCCAGATGGCGTTCTGGAAGCGCAGCGAGTGCCAGAGGTGGAAGATGACGCCGGCGGAATAGATCAGGCCGCCGGCGACCAGCAGCACGATGGCCGCCGTCGGCAGGACCGCGAAGACCTGGTGGGCGACGAGGACGCCGCTCCAGGCGATGGCGAGATAGAGGAAGACGGTCACCCGGTCGAAGCGGCCGGGCGCGAAGAGCTTCAGCGCCGCGCCGGCAAAGCCGGCGATCCAGACACCGGCCAGCATGGCGTGGGCGGTCGGCGTCGCGGCGTGGATCATGAAGGGCGTGTAGGTGCCGGCGATGAGCATGAAGATCGCTGCATGGTCGAAACGCCGGAGCA
>CAZEZD010000594.1:0-1664 GCA_964516115.1 uncultured Hyphomicrobiales bacterium | reverse complement strand
ACCTCATCGACGGTGCGGGGCACTGGATCCAGCAGGAGCGCGCCGACGAGGTCAGCGCGCTTCTCCTGCGGTTCCTTGCAGGGCTTGGTCGGTAGATCTTGGCGGCGCCAAAGCGCACTTGGGAAACTATCGTCATGCCCGGGCTTGTCCCGGGCATCCACGAATTCTCGAAGGGCGGTGGTCAAGCCGTGGATGCCCGGGACAAGCCCGGGCATGACGGTTGAGGCGGTGCAGTTGGCGACGGAGCCTTCCTCGCGGCCGTCAGCGCTGCGGCACCAGCCGTTCCTTGCCGACGCCTTCCTGGCCCGCGATGGTCCAGGTGCCGTTCAGCGTGCCGTCCTCCTCGATGCGATAGACGACGAGGCCGATGGCGTTGCCGAGGCGATAGGCGGCGGAGAGCACGTTGCCCTGCCGCATGCAGAACCCTTGCGTCGGCGGCGTGTTGGGGATGGCCCAGCGGATGCCGCAGTTGCCGCCGGCGGTGCCGGTGATCTCGGCGACACCGCGATAGCCCGAGCCGTTGGCGTTGTCGCCGATGACCTGGTAGCGGCCGGTGAGCTGCTGCGCGCCGGCGCTGGCGACAGTGGCGGCGAGAAGGGCCGCGGCGGCGGCGAAGCGTAAGATCGTCATGGTCGGATCCCCCTGAGTGCATCGAGGCCCTGCGGCCTTCGCGGGCACATTCCGCGATCATTATCGCGCGACTGTGTCGTAACGTCACCTCGGGAAATTTCCGCGTCTCGGCTTGCGGCGAAGCCCCCGGCCGGCTATCTCGCCGCTATTCCATCGACATCCACTGCGATGCGGCGCTGCGCCTGCCGGCGCGCCCGAGACCACAAGGACGCCGTCCACCATGGCCCGCCAGTTCGCCTATCACATGTCCGGCCTGACCAAGGCTTACCCGAACGGCAAGAAGGTGCTGGAGAACGTCCAACTGTCCTTCTACCCGGACGCCAAGATCGGCGTTCTCGGCGTCAACGGCGCCGGCAAGTCGACGCTGCTGCGCATCATGGCCGGGATGGACACGGAATATACCGGCGAGGCCTGGGCCGCCGAGGGCGTGCGCGTCGGCTACCTGCCGCAGGAGCCGCAGCTCGATACCAGCCTCAACGTCCGCGAGAACGTCATGCTCGGCGTCGCCAAGAAGAAGGCGATCCTCGACCGCTACAACGAACTCGCCATGAACT
Source organism: uncultured Hyphomicrobiales bacterium (assembly GCA_964516115.1). Taxonomy (GTDB): domain Bacteria; phylum Pseudomonadota; class Alphaproteobacteria; order Rhizobiales; family Phreatobacteraceae; genus Phreatobacter. The sequence continues at coordinate 480 of CAZEZD010000594.1, read as the reverse complement.
ACTCCGACGAGAGCGCCGACGAGATGGCGAAGCTCCAGGACGAGATCGAGGCGCAGGGCCTGTGGGACCTCGACAGCCAGGTCGACCAGGCCATGGACGCGCTCATCTGCCCGCCGGACGACTGGGCCGTGGACAAGCTCTCGGGCGGCGAAAAGCGCCGCGTGGCGCTCTGCCGCCTGCTGCTCGACCAGCCGGAAGTGCTGCTGCTCGACGAGCCGACCAACCACCTCGACGCCGAAACCACCGCCTGGCTCGAAGGACACCTGCGCAGCTATCCCGGCGCCATCCTGATCGTCACCCACGACCGCTATTTCCTCGACAACGTCACCGGCTGGATTCTCGAGCTCGACCGCGGCAAGGGCATTCCCTACGAGGGCAATTATTCGTCCTGGCTGCAGCAGAAGCAGAAGCGCCTCATCCAGGAGGGCCGCGAGGAGGAGACGCGCCTCAAGGCGCTGCAGCGCGAGGCCGAGTGGATGG
>CAZEZD010000593.1:0-1667 GCA_964516115.1 uncultured Hyphomicrobiales bacterium | reverse complement strand
TGCGCCGGTGAAGATCGAATATGCCATCGACCGCTACGCCATGGAGGTGAAGCGCCAGATGGACGTGCTCGACCGCCGCCTTGCCGAGAGCGAGTATATCGCCGGCCCCGACTACACCATCGCCGACATGGCGATCTGGCCCTGGTACGGCAATCTCGCCAGGGGACTGGCCTATGAGGCCGGGGAGTTCCTGTCGGTGCAGGACTACAAAAACGTCCAGCGCTGGACCGAGCAGGTCTTCGCCCGTCCCGCCGTGAAGCGCGGCCGCATGGTCAACCGCGTGCAGGGCGAGCCGTCGAGCCAGCTTCACGAGCGGCACGACGCCTCGGACTTCGACACCAAGACGCAGGACAAGATCGCGCCGGCAACCTGAGGCGGGGAAACCGGCCGGCATCATTGGCGCATGGAAGGACGCAGACCTGCATCGGGCAACTGCGTCCTTCGAGGCTCGCTGTCGCTCGCACCTCAGGATGAGGTGGGAAGTGATTGGCACATGGGTTGATGAAGCGGTCGCGCCGGGCAAGTTTCGACGCCGATGCCAGACACCACCACCCTCATCCTGAGGCGCGAGCCGCCGGCGATGCGTCAGCATCGTCTGGGGGCGAGCCTCGAAGGACGCACGTCCCTGATGCCGGGCATCGCGGCGCCCGGCATCCGGTTCGAAACGCAACCCGTCAGTCGCCGCGCAGCGCGAAGGCCTTCTTCGCCGCCGGGCGGGAGGTGGCGGCCTGGTACCAGGCCTTCACCGCCGGCTTGTCGTCGACGAGGTTCGAATAGCGCAGGTAATAGACGCAGGCCGAGACGTTGAGGTCGGCGATGGTGAAGCGGTTTCCGACGAGGTAGCCGCCATGGCTGGCGAGGTGTCCCTCCAGCACGGCGAGAGGCGCCTTCAGCGTCTCGATGCTCTTCGCCAGCACGGCGGCGTCGCGCTCGGCCTCGGGCTTCACGGTCTGGTTCATCAGCACGGCGAGCGCGGCACCCTCGACCTCGGTCAGCGCCCACATGGACCACATGGTCATGAGGCCGTCCTCGTCCAGCGATTCCGGCGCCAGCGACCCGCCCGCCTTCTTGGCGAGATGCAGGTTGATGGCGAGCGATTCCCACATCACCACGCCGTCGATGTCGGCGGCCGGCACGCGGCCGTTGGGGTTGATGGCGAGGAAGTCGGGCTTGCGCGAGCCCTCGGGGCCATAGACCACCGGCACGTGGGAGTAGGCGAGGCCAAGCTCCTCGCAGGCCCAGAGGTTGCGGATCGCGCGCGACTTGGCGATGCCGTAGATGGTGACCTTCATGGATGCGCTCCGAAAGAGGAGAAGATTCTCGCGGGGGACAGTAGGCCGGCCGGCGCGGCGCGTCCCGCGGCCAGGGGCGCTATCCACGCAATCCTCGCATGCCGGCGCGGGGCGGCTACTGCCGGAAGGTCTCGCGCGCGATGATCAGCCGCTGCACCTCGCTCGTGCCCTCGTAGATGCGGGTGATCCGCGCGTCGCGCAGATGCCGCTCGACGGGATAGTCGGCGCAGTAGCCGGCGCCGCCGTGAAGTTGCAGGGCGGTGTCGGTGGCGCGCCCTGCGGCCTCGGACGCGAACAGCTTGGCCATGGAGGCTTCGCGGCCGAAGGGCTCGCCGCGGTCCTTCTTCGCCGCCGCCGAGAGGATGAGCAGGCGGG
>CAZEZD010000592.1:0-1672 GCA_964516115.1 uncultured Hyphomicrobiales bacterium | reverse complement strand
GACGACCGAGCGGATTCTCTATTACACCGGCAAGAACCACAAGATCGGCGAAGTCCACGACGGCGCCGCGACCATGGACTGGATGGACCAGGAGCAGGAACGCGGCATCACCATCACGTCCGCCGCGACGACCGCCTTCTGGAAAGAGAAGCGCCTCAACATCATCGACACCCCCGGCCACGTGGACTTCACGATTGAGGTCGAGCGTTCGCTGCGCGTGCTCGACGGTGCCGTGACGGTGCTGGACGGCAACGCCGGCGTCGAGCCGCAGACCGAAACCGTCTGGCGCCAGGCCGACAAATACCGCGTGCCGCGGATCGTGTTCGTCAACAAGATGGACAAGATCGGCGCCGATTTCGACGCCTCGGTGCAGTCGATCCGCGACCGTCTGGGCGCCAAGGCCGTGCCGATCCAGTTCCCGATCGGTTCGGAGTCCTCGCTGACAGGCCTGGTCGACATCGTCGCCATGAACTCGGTGGTCTGGGACAACGACGCCCTGGGCGCCAACTTCACCGTCGGCCCGATCCCAGCCGACCTGGTCGACAAGGCCAATGAGGCCCGCCAGTACCTGATCGACAACGCCGTCGAACTCGACGACGAGGCGATGGAAGCCTACCTCGACGGCACCGAGCCCTCGTTGGAAGTGCTGAAGAAATGCATCCGCAAGGCCGTGCTGACCGGCGCCTTCTATCCGATCCTGTGCGGCTCGGCCTTCAAGAACAAGGGCGTGCAGACGCTGCTGGACGCCGTCGTCGACTATCTGCCGTCGCCGATCGACATTCCCCCGACCCCGGGCATCGACTTCAAGACGGAAGAGCCGGTCGTGCGCCGCGCCTCGGACGACGAGCCCCTGTCGGTTCTGGCGTTCAAGATCATGGACGACCCCTTCGTCGGCTCGCTGACCTTCTGCCGCATCTATTCCGGCAAGATGGAAACCGGCATGGGCCTGCTGAACTCCAGCCGCGATCGCAAGGAGCGCGTCGGCCGCATGCTGCTGATGCACTCCAACGACCGTCAGGACATCAAGGAAGCCTACGCCGGCGACATCGTCGCCCTGGCCGGCCTGAAGGACACCCGCACCGGCGACACCCTGTGCGATCCCCTGAAGTCGCCCGTCATCCTCGAGAAGATGGAATTCCCGGCGCCGGTGATCGAGATCTCGGTCGAGCCCAAGACCAAGGCCGACCAGGAGAAGCTGGGCGTCGCCCTGGCCAAGCTGGCCTCGGAAGATCCCTCGTTCACCGTCTCGACCGACCACGAGTCGGGTCAGACCATCCTCAAGGGGATGGGCGAGCTGCACCTCGACATCAAGATCGACATCCTGCGCCGCACCTACAAGGTCGACGCCACGATCGGTCAGCCGCAGGTGGCCTACCGTGAATCGCTCGGCCGCAAGGTCGACATCGACTACACGCACAAGAAGCAGACCGGTGGTACGGGCCAGTTCGCCCGCGTCATGCTCACCTTCGAGCCGGGTGAACCCGGTTCGGGCTTCGTGTTCGAGAACTCGATCGTCGGCGGCGCCGTGCCGAAGGAATACATCCCGGGCGTCCAGAAGGGCCTCGAGTCCATCAAGGACGGCGGCCTGCTGGCCGGCTTCCCGCTGATCGACTTCAAGGCGACGTGTTGCGGCACCGGCTCATAGTGGTCGTACTGCATGGTGAAGGCGGCG
>CAZEZD010000591.1:0-1672 GCA_964516115.1 uncultured Hyphomicrobiales bacterium | reverse complement strand
GGTGAGCGAGGTGCCGTCGAGCGCGACCGAGCCCTTCTCGGCGATGAACCTGGCGAGATCGCGCGGCGCGCGGAACACGAACCAGGCCGTGCCGTCGCGGTCCTCGCGCGAGACGATCTCGGCGACGCCATCGACATGGCCGGTGACGATGTGACCGCCGAGTTCGTCGCCGATCCGGAGCGAACGCTCAAGGTTGATCGCCTGTCCCACCGTCCAGGCCCCGAGGGTCGTCCGGGCGAGGGTTTCGCCTGACGCATCCACCGTGATCAGCGTCCGCTCGCCCTCAGGCGTGAGCGAGGTGACGGTGAGGCAGATGCCCATGTGGCAGACCGAGGCGCCGAGCGGCAGGCTCTCGGCGGGATAGGAACAGGCGACGGTGAGGTGGCGGGCCGAACCCGTCTCTGCGACGGCGACGATCTCGCCCACGTCGGTGATGATGCCGGTGAACATGGGGCGGGGCTCCTCAGGGACCAATCGGATCGGGGCGGAAGGTTTCGAGCAGGTCGCATCCCGCCATGCGGCTCTCGGCGAGACGGTAGCGCGCGGGCATGGGCTCCACGAAGCCCGGAACGCCGGCGCCGAGAGCAGCGGGCGAGCGGGCCACGATGATCTCGTCGGCAAGATGGGATCGCATCAGCGTCGCCGCCAGGATCGGCCCGCCTTCGCTCATGACGCGGGTGATGCCGCGGACGGCGAGCAGGCGCAGGGCGGCGCCCATGTCGACGGAGCCGTCATCGCGGCGGGAGACCAGCATGACCTCGCAGCCGGCCTGCCGCAGGGCGCGCTCGGCTTCCGGTGGCGCGCCCACGGTGGAGATGACCCAGGTCGGCACGTCGCGCGCCGTCGCAACCAGACGGGAGGTGAGCGGCAGGCGCAGGCGCGAGTCGATGATGACCCGGACCGGCGAGCGATTCTCCATACCCGGCAGGCGGCAGGTGAGCATGGGATCGTCCGCCAGCACGGTGCCGATGCCGATCATGATGGCGTCAGCCATGGCGCGGACGAGATGCAACTGGGCGGTGGCGGCCGGGCAGCTGATCTGGGTGCGGGCGCCCCCGGCAGCGGCGACGAAGCCGTCGGCGGAGAGGGCCATTTTCAACTGCACATAGGGGCGGCCGAGCCTCACCCGGGTGAAGTGACCGCGATGGTCGAGGCCCGCCTCCCCGCCGCCGAGGCCGACATCGACGCCGATCCCGTAGGCGCGCAGCATGTGGAAGCCGCGCCCGTGCACGCGCGGATCGGGGTCGCCGACGGCGCAGACGACGCGGGCGATCCCGGCGCGGGCGAGAGCGTCGGAACAGGGCGCCGTCCGCCCGTAGTGGGAACAGGGCTCAAGGGTGACATAGGCCGTGGCGCCGCGCGTCGATAGCCCGCCCGACACGGCAACGGCATGGGCGATGGCGGTGGTCTCGCCGTGCGGCCGGCCTCCCGCCTGCGTCACGCCGCGTCCGACGATGACGCCATCCTTCACCAGTACGCAGCCGACCGAGGGGTTCGGCCAGGCATGGCCGAGGTTGCGCCGGCCGAGGCGCAATGCGTGATCCATGAAGTGCGCGTCCGCGGCCGTGAAGGCGACGCCTGCCATGACGCTAGCGGCGTTTGGGATCGGCCGGCGCGTCGCCGTCCTCGGCCATCTCGCCGATGAGCTGCTGGAATTCGCGCGGATCGCGGA
>CAZEZD010000590.1:0-1674 GCA_964516115.1 uncultured Hyphomicrobiales bacterium | reverse complement strand
AGGTGCACGGCTTCGCGGTGGCCGGCGGCTCCGACATCGCCATGTGCTCGGACCTCATCGTCATGGCCGAGGAGGCCCGCATCGGCTACATGCCGGTGCGCGTCTGGGGCTGCCCGACGACCGCCATGTGGGTCTACCGGCTGGGCCCCGAGAAAGCCAAGCGCATGCTCTTCACCGGCGACAAGATCGACGGCCGCGAGGCGGAGAAGCTCGGCCTCGTGCTGAAGGCGGTTCCCGCTGCCGACCTCGACGCGGAAGTGGAGGCTCTGGCCGAACGCATGGCGACCGTGCCGGTCAACCAGCTCATGATGCAGAAGCTTGTCGTCAACCAGGCGATCGAGGCCATGGGCCTGAAGCAGACGCAGATGTTCGCCACCATCTTCGACGGAATCACCCGCCACTCGCCGGAGGGCATCAACTTCAAGACCCGCGCCGAACAGGTCGGCTGGAAGCAGGCGGTGCGCGAGCGCGACGCCGGCACCTTCGATTGGACGCTCAACCGGCCGATCAATCCGGGCGGCTAGTGCGGCGCTTGCCGGCCTCGAAGGTGGTGACCCTGTAGGCGTTGCCGGCCGCGTCGTAGGTCGTCCATTCGCCGACCTGCACGCCCTTGTCGAAATGTCCCGACCGCAGCCGCGTGCCGTCCTTGCGGAACCATTCCCAATAGCCCGTCGGCTCTCCATCCAATGTCTGACCTCGCGCCCAGAGGCTGCCGTCGCGATGGCGCTTCTCGAACGGTTCGATCCTGTCCGACATGGCTCCGGACCTCCCAGCTTATGCACGGCGCCGGGCGGAGATGCCCCGGCGAGGAGATTGTACCCCGCGCCCGCGGCATGGAAAGGTCCCACGGCGGCTCTCGCTTCGCGCCCGCGCCCGCGCTAGCTTCGCCCTTTCGCCTGCCCTTCCGGAGATTTCCATGCCCGTCATCAACCGCGTTGCCGACCTTGCCGACGAGATCACCGCCTGGCGTCACGATTTTCACGAGAATCCGGAGCTTCTCTACGACGTGCATCGCACTGCCGGCATCGTCGAGCAGAAGCTGAGGGAGTTCGGCTGCGACGAGGTCGTCCCGGGCATCGGCCAGACCGGCGTCGTCGCGGTGATCAGGGGGCGCAAGTCCGGCTCGGGCAAGGTGATCGGGCTTCGCGCCGACATGGACGCGCTGCCGATCGAGGAGGCGACCGACGTTCCCTACAAGTCGAAGGTGCCGGGCAAGATGCACGCCTGCGGCCATGACGGCCACACCGCCATGCTGCTCGGTGCGGCGAAATACCTCGCCGAAACGCGCAACTTCGACGGCACGGCGATCATGATCTTCCAGCCGGCGGAAGAGGGCGGCGGCGGCGGCGACGCCATGGTCAAGGACGGCCTGATGACCCGCTGGGGGATCCAGGAGGTCTATGGCCTGCACAACATGCCGGGCATCCCGGTCGGTCATTTCGCCATCCGCAAGGGTCCGGCCATGGCGGCCGCCGACCGCTTCATCATCGACATCGAAGGCAAGGGCGGCCACGGCGCCATGCCGCACCTTTGCGTCGACCCCGTGCAGGCGGGCTTTGCCATCGGGCTCGCCATGCAGACCATCGTCTCGCGCAATGTCGATCCGATCGAGAGCGCGGTGATCTCCATCACCTCGGTCAAGGCGGGCGAGGCCTTCAACGTCATCCCGCAGAC
>CAZEZD010000589.1:0-1676 GCA_964516115.1 uncultured Hyphomicrobiales bacterium | reverse complement strand
CCGACATCGATATCGTCTGGATCAACGGCTACGGCTGGCCGGTCTATCGCGGCGGACCCATGTTCTACGGCGACACGGTGGGCCTCGCCGAAGTGCTGCGCGTGATGAAGGAGTTCGAGGGCCGCCACGGCGCCGACTTCAAGCCCTCGGCGCTGCTGGAGAAACTGGTGGCGGAGGGCAAGGGCTTCCGGGATCTGTGAGGCGGTGAGGGTTGCGCGTGCCGTGTGTGGCGGGCGCCCTGCACAGGGCAAGTGCGTCCTTCGAGGCTCGCCATAGCATCGAGCGGACCCGAGATGCGTCCGCATCTCGCCATGGCTCGCACCTCAGGATGAGGAAGCAGAGCTTTGCATGCAGGTCAGGATTGGACGATGGACCAACGCCCTTCTGCGGTGGTGTGACTTGCGCCCCTCCTCATCCTGAGGTGCGAGCGACAGCGAGCCTCGAAGGACGCACTTCCGTCATGCGCGGCGCAATTGACTAATCCGGGTGCCACCCCGCCTTCGCCAATATCTCCGCGATCAGCTCCTGGCTCTTCAGCGCCTCCTCGCCGGAGACGACGGGGTCGCGGCCCTGCTTGATCGCGTCGAGGACGTCGGTGATCAGGCTCCGGTGCCAGTCGTGCGGGAAGTCCATCACATTGGCCCCGCCGCCGGTCGGGCCCTCCTGCCGCACCACCTCCTCGCGTCCGTCGAGGAAGGCGAGCCTGAGATTGCCACCGGCGAGCCAGGCGGTGCCCTTCGTGCCCATGATCTCGATGCGCTCCTCCCCGCCCGGATAGGCGGCGGTGGTGGCCTGGATGACGCCCGGCGCGCCGTTGCCGAGGCGGATCAGCGCGGCGGCGAAATCCTCGGTCTCCATGCGGTGGACGGCCGTCGTTGCCGCCGTGGCGGCGGTCACCGTGATCTCGCCGACCAGCGAACGGAACAGGTCGAGCGTGTGGATGGCCTGGGTGATCAGCACGCCGCCGCCGTCGCGGGCGAGCGTGCAGCGGCCGGGCTGGTCGTAATAGGCTTGCGGCCGCCACCACGGCACCGTGCAGGTGGCGGCGCCGATGTCGCCGAGTTCGCCGCCCTGCATCGCCGCCTTCAGCCTCACCGCCGCCGGCCGGAAGCGGTGCTGCAGCGTCACGGCGAGCGTCAGGCCGGCCTGACGCATCGTGTCGACGATGGCGCCGGCGCGCTCCAGCGTGATGTCGAGCGGCTTTTCCAGCAGGACGTGCTTGCGGCCTTCGGCGGCCTGCCGGACCAGTTCGAGATGCGAGTTCGGCGGGGTCAGGATCCACACCGCATCGATGTCGTGCGTGGCCAGCACTCCCTCGACATCGGTGGTCATCGGGAAGGCGAAGCGCTGTGCGAAGGCGCGCAGGCGATCCTCTGTCCGCGAGGCGACGGCCACGACCTCGACGCGGTCCTTCAGGTCGATGAGGCTCTTCGCATGCGGCTCCACCGCATTGCCGAGCCCGATGATGCCGATGCGGATGCGCGCCATGCCGCCGTCTCCCTTCGCTGTCGGCCCGCATGTGATCCGCAGGTCCGTCGCCGCACTTTGGGAGATTCCCCTGGGCCTGCACAGCCATCCGCTTAAGCGCTTGCCTCGCTGCCGGCTCCCATGCACTTTCCCAACTCCTTTCGGAGCGTCCCATGAAGAAGATCAAGATCACCGCCGGCCCCTACACC
>CAZEZD010000588.1:0-1687 GCA_964516115.1 uncultured Hyphomicrobiales bacterium | reverse complement strand
GTGCGGCTGCCGACCGCAGACCGGGGGATCGAGACCTACCTGCTCTCCGTGCCGCGGCAGTTTCCCGACCGGGTGACGCGGCCGCTGAATCGCGTGGCGCTGGCGGCAACGCACATGGTCGCCGATCCGCTGGCCGACAACGATCCCTGGCTGACCAACGCCATCGACTGGGACCGGACCATGGCCTATCGCGACTATCTCTGGGACCTCGGCCTCGGCGTCGCAGAGGCGATGGACACCGCCCAGCGCGGCATGGGGCTCGACTGGGCCGGCGCGCTGGATCTCATCGGCCGGTCCGTCCGGCAGGCGAAGGCGACGCCGGGGGCCGTCGTCTTCTCCGGCGCCGGCACCGACCATCTCGATCCGGCCGAGGCGACGTCGGTCGATGATGTCATCCGGGCCTACGAGACCCAGTTCGAGGCCATCGAGGCGCTTGGCGGGCGGATCATCCTGATGGCGTCCCGCGCCCTGGCGAGGGTCGCAAAGAGCCCCGACGACTACGGGCGCGTCTATGACCGCATCCTTTCGCAGTCGGCACAGCCGGTGATCATCCACTGGCTCGGCGACATGTTCGACCCGGCGCTGGCGGGCTACTGGGGCTCAGCCCATGTCGATGCCGCCATGGACACGGCCGTCGACGTCATCAACCGCAACGCGGCCAAGGTCGACGGCGTGAAGATCTCCCTCCTCGACAAGGACAAGGAGATCGCGATGCGGCGGCGCCTCGCGCCGGGCATCAGGATGTATACCGGCGACGACTTCAACTATGCGGAGTTGATCGCCGGAGACGATCAGGGCTATTCCCACGCCCTTCTCGGCATTTTCGATGCCATCGCGCCCGCCGCGGCAGGGGCCCTGTCGGCACTCGCGGACGGCGATCTCGCGACCTTCCACGACATCTTCGCGCCGACGGTGCCGCTCTCCCGGCACATCTTCAAGGCGCCGACGCGCTTCTACAAGACCGGCGTCGTCTTCGTCGCCTATCTCAATGGCCATCAGGACCATTTCACCATGGTGGGCGGCCAGGAGAGTACGCGCTCGACGCAGCATCTCGCGGAACTTTTCCGGCTTGCCGACCAGGCGGGGATCTTCCGCGACCCGGACCTGGCCGCGGCGCGGATGGCGGCCGTCATGGCGACGCGCGGGGTGGTGTGAGGGGCCGGCAGACTCCGACCTGCTCGTCATGCCCGGGCTTGTCCCGGGCATCCACGAATTCCTTTGGCGCCGTGTTCAAGTCGTGGATGCCCGGGACAAGCCCGGGCATGACGCGACGAGGGACGCGGCCTGATCCGCGGACGCTCCGATGCGCGATTTCTCCGCCGACCACTCGCTCCTCTCCATCAACACCGCGACGGTGAGGAAGCAGGGCGATCTCCTCGCCATCATCGAGGCCTGCGCGCGGCATGGCGTCGGCGCCATCTCGCCCTGGCGCGACCAGGTGGCGACGGTCGGGCTCGATGCCGCGGTGAAGGCGGTGAAGACCCATAGGCTGAAGCTCTCGGGCTATTGCCGCGGTGGCATGTTCCCGGCCGATGCTGCGCGGCGACAGGAGGCGCGTGACGACAACCGCCGGGCGGTGGACGAAGCAGCGGCTCTCGGCGCGGCCTGCCTGGTTCTGGTGGTCGGCGGGCTGCCGCATTTTTCGCGGCCGGGCTCGGCTGTCTCGCACGATCTCGGCGCCGCGCGC
>CAZEZD010000587.1:0-1696 GCA_964516115.1 uncultured Hyphomicrobiales bacterium | reverse complement strand
ATCTCGCCGCTCGGCCATGTCGTGCCGAAGGAATGGGACCAGATCGTCGCCGTGAACCTGACGGCGCAGTGGCGGCTGATCCGCTCCTTCGACCCCCTGCTGCAGGCCTCCGATGCCGGGCGGGCCGTCTTCGTGACCTCGGGTGCGGCGACGAAGTGCCGGCCGTTCTGGGGCCCCTACTCCACGACCAAGGCGGCGCTCGACGCCCTGGCACGCACCTATGCCGCCGAGACGGAGAAGACGGCGATCCGCGTGAACCTGTTCAATCCCGGCCCGATCCGCACCACCATGCGGGCGCAGGCCATGCCGGGTGAGGATCCGCAGACGCTGGAGCCGCCGGAGGCGGCGGCCGAGGCCATCGTCGCCATGTGCCTCGCCTCGCTGACCGAAACGGGCCGGCTGTACGACTTCCCGACCCGGAGCTGGAAGAGCTACCGCGAGCCGGCCTGATACCTGTCAGGCCAGCCCGGAGCCGTCGCGCGTGCCGGTATCATAGCGCTGCTGCGCCGCCTCGACGGCGCCGATGTGGGTCTCCGCCCAGACGCGCAGCGGGTCGACCGCCTCGTGCAGGGTCATGCCGAGTGGCGTGATCGAGTATTCCACCGTCACCGGCACTGACGGGATGACGCGGCGCGACACGAGACCGTCCCGCTCCAGGCTCTTCAGCGTCTGCGACAGCATCTTCTGCGAGATGCCGTCGATGAGGCGGCGCAGCGCATTGAAGCGCTTCGTACCGCGCGCCAGCAAGATCAGAATCAGGACGGCCCATTTGTCGCCGACGCGGTCGAGAACGCGCCGGGTCGGGCAGGCCGCGGCGAAGACGTCCGGCGGGTAGAGCCCCGCCGACACCGGCGCCTGACCACCGAGACTGTCGGTCATGATCTTCGCGGCCATGGCGGTTCCCTTCGGGTGACCTTGTGACGGACAAGTGCCTTCTTACCGAGGCGCTCACCGTTCGCTATCTGGTATCCATTGGTAACTACCACAAGGACATCTCGCATGAAAGTCGCACTGCTCGGCGCCTCCGGCATGATCGGATCGCGCATCCTCGCCGAGCTCGCCTCGCGCGGGCACGCCGTCACGGCGCTCGCCCGCAATACCGCCAGGATCGCCGCCCTGCCCAGCGTCACGCCAAAGGCGGTGGACGCCGATGACCGTGCAGCCCTCGCCGCCGCCTATGCCGGGCATGATGCGGCGATCTCGTCGGTCCACTACCTCGCCTCGAATGCCGATACGCTCATCGGCGCAGCGAAGGACTCCGGCGTTGCGCGCTATCTGGTTGTGGGCGGCGCCGGCAGCCTGGAGGTCGCGCCGGGCGTGAGCCTCGTCGACACACCGCAGTTCCCGGCGCTCTATCTCGACGAAGCCCGGGCCGGCGGCGTTTTCCTCGGCAAGCTCAAGGCGGAGCCGGAGCTGAACTGGACCTTCCTGTCGCCCTCGGCGCTGATCCAGCCGGGCGAGCGCACCGGGACCTTCCGCCTCGGCACGGACCAGTTGCTGGTCGACGCAGCCGGCAACAGCGCCATTTCCGCGGAGGACTATGCAGTGGCGCTGGTCGATGAGCTGGAAGCGCCGAAGCACGTCCGGGCGCGGTTCACGGTGGGCTATTGAACATCGCCGGGCGGGGGCGCATCGCGCGTTCCCGCCCTACCGGATCTTCCGCCCCGTCTCGGCGTAGGGATTGTCCGTCTTCTTC
>CAZEZD010000586.1:0-1699 GCA_964516115.1 uncultured Hyphomicrobiales bacterium | reverse complement strand
TCGTCGTGGTGACCGACGACGACGACCGCGAGAACGAGGGCGATCTCATCGTCGCTGCCTCGCTCTGCACGCCGGAACAGATGGCTTTCATCGTCCGCCATACCTCCGGCATCGTCTGCACGCCGCTGACCCTGCAGGAGGCGCAGCGCCTGCGCCTCGACCCGATGGTCTCGTCCAACGACTCGCCGCACGGCACCGCCTTCACCGTCTCGGTGGACTACCGACATGGCACGACCACCGGCATTTCCGCCGATGACCGCACCGCCACGGTCCGTGCGCTGGCCAATCCCAATGTCGGCGCGGTGGACTTCGTACGCCCCGGCCACATCTTCCCGCTGATCGCCAAGGATGGCGGCGTTCTCATGCGCTCCGGCCATACGGAGGCCGCGGTCGATCTCTGCAAGCTCGCCGGGCTGCCGCCGATCGGCGTCATCTGCGAGCTCGTCAATGACGACGGCACGGTGACGCGGGGTCCGCAGGTGACCGCCTTCGCCGAGAAGCACGGCCTCGTCATGGTCTCGGTCGCCGACCTCATCAAATACAGGCAGGCGCGCGACCGGCTGGTGGAGCGCGCCGGCGAGTTTCCGATCGAAACCCCCTATGGCCCGGCCCGCGGCATCGCCTATCGCACGCCCTACGACCGGGTGGAGCACCTCGCGCTCGTCTTCGGCGACGTGGATGAATCAGGCTCGACCCTCGTGCGCCTGCATCGCGAGACCGTGCTCCGCGACGTCTTCGGCAAGAACCGCTCGACCGATGCGGCGATGAAGATGCTGGCCGAGAAGGGCGGCATCCTCGTCTATCTGCGCGACGGCACGGCCGGGGTGCCGGCCCAGTCGCTGGCGGCGACCGCCCCCGCCGCCGACATCCACGAGAGCCACGGCTCCGCAAAGATGCGCGACGACCAGTGGCGCGAGATCGGCCTCGGCGCGCAGATCCTGCGGGATCTCGGCGCCAACCGGATCCGGCTGCTGGCCTCCAAGACCCGCCACTACGTCGGTCTCGGCGGCTTCGGCATCGAGATCGTGGCGACAGAGATGCTGGAGGGGTAGGCGGCTGGCAGCACCCCGACCTTGCGAAGCCCGTGGCCTGCAAAGATGGGCCCTACCCGCACCCTCCCCTCGCTGCGCAAGGAGAGCGGGACTTCGACCTCCCGTATCACCTCCGTGCGTTGAGCCAGGCTCGACGGCCGGTGTGAAGCGCGACGTCACAGTCGCCCTCTCCGTATAGCGGGGAGGGTGCGCGCGGGGCTTTTCACCTTCTCCGGGAGGAGAGGTGAGAGCGAACCGTGTCGCAGCCTATTTGCGCGTCATGAAGGCCATGAAGGCCGCCTTCGCCTCGTCGCCCTTGAGCAACTCGGCGAAGAGCGCGCCCTCCTCCTCCATGCGGGCGCGGACTTCCTCCGCGCCCTTGCGCAGCAGACGGCGGGAATGGGCGAGCGCGATGGGCGGCTTGGAGGCGAGCTTGGTCGCCACCGCCAGCGCCTTCGCCTCGATCTCCTCTGTCGGCAGCACGGCGTTCACCAGTCCCATGGCCTCGGCCTCGGCCGCGCCGAAGGGCTCGGCCAACATGAGATACTCGGTCGCCTTCTTGATGCCGGCGAGGCGCGGGAAGAGCAGCGAGGAGGCCGCCTCCGGCACCAGCCCGAGGTCGACGAAGGGCATGCGGAACATGGCGTTGGGGCTCGCATAGGCGAGGT
>CAZEZD010000585.1:0-1699 GCA_964516115.1 uncultured Hyphomicrobiales bacterium | reverse complement strand
TTGGGGAAGATCTGCCGGCCCTCGGGCACGAGGCCGAGCCCGGCCTGCGCCACCCTGAAGGGCGGGCTGCCGGCGAGCGCCACGCCATCGACATCGATGGAACCCGCCGCGGGCTTCAGCAGGCCGAAGATCGACTTGATGGTCGTCGTCTTGCCCATGCCGTTGCGGCCGAGAAGGGTGACCACCTCGCCGTTGCCGACACCGAGCGAGACGCCGAACAGCACCTGCACGTCGCCATAGCCGGCCTCAAGTTTGGAGACGGTCAGCATGCTAGTCCGCTCCTTCCTCGCGCATCGCGGTGGCGCGCGCGACGCCCGCCTTGGTCTTCGCGAGGAGGCCCATCATGACCTCCCGGTCCGTCGGATCGAGCCCGGCGAGGAGCTCTCGCATCCAGATGCCATGCTCGCGCGCCATGCGGCCGAACGCCTCATGACCCTTCTCAGTCATGGCGATGCGGTGGACGCGCCCGTCGAGCGTGTCGCGGCGCTTCTCGACAAAGCCCTGTTCGACGATGCGCGCGACAAGGCCGGTGACGTTACCGTTCGTCACCATCATCCGGCGGGAAATCTCGCCGAGCGTCATGCCGTCGGGGGAGCGATCGAGCTGTGCGAGGAGATCGAAGCGCGGCAGGGTGATCTGGAACCGATCGGCGAGACGGCGTCGGATCTCCCGCTCGATCATGGTGGTGCAGGTGAGCAGGCGCAGCCAGAGCCTGAGTTCGGGGCGGGCATCGCGCGGCTGGTCGGCAAGGCGCGTTTCCGCGTCGATGGCGAGGTCGACGTCGGTCATGCGAAGTCCTCCTCGCCCAGATAGGCCTCGCGCACGGCCGGGTCGGCGCGCACCACCTCGGGCAGGCCCGAGGCGATGACGCGGCCATAGACCAGTACCGAGATGCGGTCTGCGAGGCGGAAGACGGCGTGCATGTCGTGCTCGACCAGCACCATGGGGTAGCGCCCCTTCAGCGCCAGCAGCACCTCGACCATGCGCTCGGTCTCCTCGCGCCCCATGCCGGCCATGGGCTCGTCGAGGAGGAGGAGCTTCGGCTCGGAGACCAGCGCCATGGCGATCTCGAGCTGGCGCTTCTCGCCGTGCGACAGGCTTGCGGCGGGCGAGGACGCGCGGGGCGCAAGACCTACCTGGTCGAGAGTGGCCATGGCCGTCTCGTTCAGCCGCCGGTCTGCGGCGGCGGGACGGAAGAAGCGGAACGAGGAGCCGTCATGGGCCTGGGCGGCAATGGCGACGTTCTCCAGCGTCGTGAAGCCGGGCAGGACCTGGGTGATCTGGAACGAGCGGGTGAGGCCCTTCAGGGCGCGGGCGTGGACCGGCAGGTGCGTCACGTCCTCGCCGCCGAAGGTGACGGTGCCGGCATCCAGCGCCACCTCGCCGACGATCTCGCCGATCAGGGTGGTCTTGCCGGCTCCGTTGGGGCCGATGATGGCGTGGAGTTCGCGCGGCGCGATGTCGAGCGTCACGCCGTCGGTGACCTTCAGCGCGCCGTAGCTCTTGTGGAGGTTCGACAGCGAGAGGATGGGGGCGGTCATCGCCTGTCCCCCCGGTCCAGCAGCTTCACGATGCCGCCGCGGGCGAAGATCGCCACCAGCACCACCATGGGGCCGAACAGCGCCTTCCAGTGCTGGGTCAGTTCGGCCAGCCACTCCTCCACCAGCGTCACGCCGATGCCGCCGATGATCGGGCCGAT
>CAZEZD010000584.1:0-1701 GCA_964516115.1 uncultured Hyphomicrobiales bacterium | reverse complement strand
TTCGACGAGATCGACACGGGCGTCGGCGGCGCCGTGGCGGACGCCATCGGCCAGCGCCTGGCACGGCTCGGTGCGAAGGTGCAGGTGCTCTCGGTCACCCACGCGCCGCAGGTCGCGGCGAAGGCGACGCGCCACTACCTCATCGCCAAGGAGACGACCGGCCAGAGCGCCGCCACGCGCGTGAAACCGCTCGGCTTCGATCTTCGGCGCGAGGAACTCGCCCGCATGCTGGCCGGCGAGACCATCACTGACGAGGCCCGCGCCGCCGCCGAGAAGCTGCTGACGGTCGGGTGAGGGGCGCTACGGTCATGGGAATGCCTGCATTGGCGGGTGGTGTCAGGGACATGATCAGCACTGCATTGCCGTTCTGCCGGCGCCTGTTCGCCGCCCATCACGTCGGCCTCTGGCGCAGAGCCAAACGCGCCGCCGCGACCTCTTCCGCGTTGATCGCCCTGTTCATCGCCATCCCCGCGCACGCCCAGCCGGCTGCCGGCACGGAGGCTCTCAGTGCCTGCGAGGCCCCGTCCGGACCCGGCATCCGCATCTCCGGCGCGACCCTCTGCTTCAGCGGCGACATCGACCGCGACAGCGGCGCGCGCGCGGAGGCGTTTCTGGCCGATCGCAGCCTCACCGCCATGGTCGTCACCTCCGACGGCGGCGAGGTGACGGCGGCGGTGCGCCTCGCCCGCGCCGTCCGCGCCCGCGGCCTTCTCCTCGTGGTGAAAAGCCACTGCATCTCCTCCTGCGCCAACTTCCTCTTCCCTGCCGCGCGCACCAAGGCCGTGGCGCCGAACGGCCTTGTGGTCTTTCACGGCGGCATCGCGCCCGGCGCCTTCGGCGGCCTGTTCGGCGATGGCGAGGAGCGCGAACTGCTCGCGCTGACCCGCGCTTTCTTCCGCGAGATCGGCGTCGACGGCTCCATCACCTATGACCCGCCCTACAGGCGCGACCCGCGCTCGGGCGTCAGGTCTCTCGCCGAGGAATGGACCGCGTCTCCGGTTGCGCTGCGCCGCCACGGCATGACGGGGATCGTCTCCATGTGGTGGCCCTCGACGGAGGCGGTCATCCGCGAGGCGGCGTCCCGCGGTATGATTCTCGGCGTGGTCGAGTAGGCGGCTGCGGCCGCGGCCTGTCAGCAGCGGCTCTTGCCGCCGCGATCCACGCCATTATCGTTCGTTCCGGCGCATGGCCGCATGCGGGTCTGGATGCCCGGCCCTGCGTCGGGCATGAGGGACCCCGCGCCCGCCTGCGTTCCGATCCGGCCGAGTGAGTGAATGTCGAAAGCCCCCGCCCACAACACGCCCGTCGAGGCCCTGACCGCCGATGCGGCCCGGCTCGAACACGAGCGCCTCGCCGAGGCCATTTCCGAGGCCGACCGGCAATATTACCAGGACGAC
This sequence comes from uncultured Hyphomicrobiales bacterium, assembly GCA_964516115.1. Taxonomy (GTDB): domain Bacteria; phylum Pseudomonadota; class Alphaproteobacteria; order Rhizobiales; family Phreatobacteraceae; genus Phreatobacter. The sequence goes on along the minus strand of CAZEZD010000584.1, from coordinate 304 downwards.
GCGCCGACGCTCACCGATGCCGACTACGACGCGCTGCGCCGTCGCTACGAGGCGCTGGAGGCGGCTTTTCCCGCGCTGAGGACCACCGACAGCCTGTCGGAGAAGGTCGGGGCGGCGCCGGCCTCGAAATTCGGCAAGGTCACCCATGCCGTGCCCATGCTGTCACTGTCCAATGCCTTCGCCGACGAGGAGGTCGTCGACTTCGTCGGCCGCGTGCGCCGCTTCCTCGGCCTTGCCCCCGATGCGCCGGTGGCCATGACGGCCGAGCCGAAGATCGACGGCCTGTCCTGCTCGCTGCGCTATG
>CAZEZD010000583.1:0-1722 GCA_964516115.1 uncultured Hyphomicrobiales bacterium | reverse complement strand
AAGCTCACCATGGACGAGATGACGCGGGCCGAGGCGCAGCGCCAGGCCATGCTCCAGCGCACGCTCGCCTTCTTCGATCGCTACGACCTCTTGCTGACGCCGGCCACCATCGTCGCCGCCTATCCGGTGGAGCAGCGCTTCGTCGCCGAATGCGACGGCTACACCTTCCCCGACTATGTGCAGTGGCTCTCCATCGCCTATGCGCTGACGACGGTGTCCTGCCCGGCCCTGTCGCTGCCCTGCGGCTATACCAGGGACGGCCGTCCCATCGGCCTGCAGATCGCCGCCCGGCCGCATGGCGAGGACCGCGTGCTGGCGGGGGCGAAGATCATGGAGGACATCCTTGATCTCAGGACGGTGAAGCCGGTCGATCCGCGCTGAGGGAGCATCAGGAGGCGGCTTCGGCGCAGGTCGTCCCCGACACGTCTCGCTGCACAACGGCAAGTGCGTCCTTCGAGGCTCGCCGCCGGACGATGCTTGCGCATCGCCGGGAACTCGCACCTCAGGATGAGGACCGCTGGTGCCTGGCAGGCGCGGCGTGCAAGGGACCTTGCAAGTCACCACCCTCCTCATCCTGAGGTGCGAGCGGAGCGAGCCTCGAAGGACGCACTTGCCGTTGTGCAGGACTCGCCCTGACGGCCTGCGCCATTATCGCCTCTCCGGGCGCCGCCCTTCACCTCTCCCCGCCGGGGAGACATGGGAGCCTCGGCGGTTGACGGAACGACCCGGCGCCGTTCGCCGCCCTCCGCGTTAACGGACCATCCACCCCAATCGGCGGTTTTTGCGCCCATTCCCTCCACCTGGTGCTAAAGATGGCCGGGGTCGCGCGGGTTATTGGGGGATGGCCGTGGTTCGCCACGTCGTGCGGCTTTGCGTCTTGATCGTCGGTCTCACCGGCATGGCGATGCCCGCTGCTGCCCAGCGGGACGTGCGGCATTCGGCCATTCCCGACTTTGACCAGGTCGCTGCCGCCAACCGCGGCGTCGGCGGCTTCTATGTCGCCGGCGGCTTCGGCTACGGCCTGCCGGCACGGCGCGACTTCACCATTGTCGACGGCTTCGCCTGCCCGGGCGCCAATGTGCCCTATCTCGGTCCGGTTTCGCTCGGCGGTAGCAGCGGCTGCAGCACCTCGGCGGGACTATCCGGCCTTACCGCCCACGGCATCGCCGGCTGGAACTTCGGCGGGCCCGAGGGCCTGATCTCCGGCATCGAGCTGCGCGGGCGCATCGGCCGGGAACAGGGGGCGGGCCGGCTCGGCGGCTCGACCCTCGTCGCGATTCCCGGCATCGCCGCCTATACCAACACCGCTTCGGGCACCTATCGCGCCAGCCTCGATGGCGGCCTCGCGCTCACTGCCCGCTACGGCTACGCCTTTTCCGGCTTCATGCCCTTCGTCCGGGCCGGGCTCGGCATGGCGCGGCTGTCCGAACAGGTCGACTTCGACGCCACGGGCTCGCGCTCCTGCACCGTCGGCGGGGTTCCCCCGGCGGTCACCTGCACCTCCGGCGGCACGGTGGCGAGCCGCACCTCGCGCTGGCTGCCCTCGGCCATTCTCGGCGCGGGCCTTGAAGTGCCCTTCGGGCGAATGTTTGTCCGTCTCGACGGCGAGGTGGAGGCGGTCTTCTCGCCGTCGCAGAACCTGATGCGGACGCTCGCCGGCCAGGCGCTCGTCACCGTCACCGGCGGAACCACCGGCGGCGTGCCCGCCACCGTCGGCACCGC
>CAZEZD010000582.1:0-1724 GCA_964516115.1 uncultured Hyphomicrobiales bacterium | reverse complement strand
GGACCGCCACGATCCGAGCCTCTACGGCCGCTTCGACCTCGTCTACGACGGCAAGAGCCCGCCAAAGCTGCTGGAGTTCAACGCAGACACGCCGACCTCACTCTACGAGGCCTCCGTCTTCCAGTGGTACTGGCTGGAGGACCGGATCAAGGCCGGTGTGCTGCCGAAGAACGCCGACCAGTTCAACAACCTGCACGACCAGCTCATCGCCCGATTTTCGGCCTGGCCGACGGCCAGCCTTCTGCACATGACGGCCTTTTCCGAGGAGATCGAGGACCGCAAGAACGTCGAGTACATGGCCGAATGCGCCGGCGAGGCGGGCCACCAGGTGGTGCTCCTCGACATCGCCTCGATCGGTCTCGACCGGACGGGGCGCTTCGTCGACGAGGAAAACCGCGAGATCCGGACGCTGTTCAAGCTCTATCCGTGGGAATGGCTGATCCACGAGGAATTCGGCTCGGCCATGCCGGGCTCGCCGACGGTGTGGATCGAGCCGCCATGGAAGATGCTGCTGTCGACCAAGGCGATCCTGCCCGAGTTGTGGAAGCTGTCGCCGGGCCATCCGAACCTGCTGGAAAGCTACTACGAGGGCGATCCGGCGGCGTCGAACATCGGTCGCGACTATGTGGCCAAGCCGATCTTCTCCCGCGAGGGTGCGAATGTGGAGATCCGCCGCGGCGGCGTGACAGTCGCCGCGCCCGAGGGTCCCTATGACACGCTGCCGCGGGTCATCCAGGCGCTGGCGCCGGAGGTGGTGTTCGACCGGATGCGGCCGGTGATCGGCTCCTGGATCATCGATCAGGATCCGGCCGGAATCGGCATCCGCGAGGATGCCGGCCTCGTCACCGGCAACGCCTCCTGCTTCGTGCCGCACGCCATCGTCGATTGACGGGCACGGACCGCGATCCCATCTCGGGTTGATCGGCACGGGCGGGTCTGCGAGAACCCGCCCGGCAGACCAGCCCCGCCGTCGCGGCGCGAGAAGGGACCACGACGTGATTGCAGCTCTCGAACAGGCAACCGTCGATGTCGGGGGCGTGCGCTTCGGCAATCGCCTGCCGCTCGCCCTCATCGCCGGCCCCTGCGCCATGGAAAGCCGCGATCATGCGCTGGAGGTCGCCGCGGCGCTCCAGGAGATCACGACGAAGGTCGGCATCGGGCTCGTCTACAAGTCGTCCTTCGACAAGGCGAACCGCACCTCCGGCAAATCGTCGCGCGGCATCGGCCTCAAGGCCGCCATGCCGGTCTTCGCCGAGGTGAAGGAGCGGTTCGGCCTGCCGGTCATCACCGACATCCACGAGATCAACCAGTGCGCCGCCGTCGCCGAGGTCGTCGACATCCTGCAGATCCCGGCATTCCTGTGCCGGCAGACAGACCTGCTCGTCGCAGCGGCGAAGACGGGCCGCGTCGTCAACGTCAAGAAGGGCCAGTTTCTCGCCCCCTGGGACATGGCCAATGTCGCCGCCAAGATTCGCGAGGCCGGCAACGCCAATGTCATGGTGACGGAGCGGGGCGTCTCCTTCGGTTACAACACCCTCGTCTCCGACATGCGGGCCCTGCCGATCATGGCCGAGACGACCGGCGCGCCGGTCATCTTCGACGCCACCCATTCGGTGCAGCAGCCGGGCGGCAAGGGCTCGTCCTCCGGCGGCCAGCGGGAGTTCGTGCCGGTTCTGGCGCGGGCGGCGGTGGCGGTCGGCGTCGCCGGCGTCTTCATCGAGACC
>CAZEZD010000581.1:0-1729 GCA_964516115.1 uncultured Hyphomicrobiales bacterium | reverse complement strand
GTTCCATCCGACACCGGCAACTGGACCGTCTTGTCGCCATAGGTCAATGTCGCGGTCTTTGCACTTGCAGACATCGGCAACCCCTTGAAATTCCAGATCGATTATTCGTGCCCGCTGCAGGTGGCATTCACCCGTCGCGCCCCAAGTTTCGGATAGACGCTTTTTCGCAACGCGGCAAGCCGAAGCAGGCGGCAGGTCTGCCTTCTGCGACGTTCGTATGAGGCGGAATGAGAGGCCGGACCCGCCCGTCAGGCGTGGGCCTGATCCGCGATCCGGGCGAGGCTCTCCTCCCGGCCGAGAACCTCCAGAACATCGAAAATGCCGGGCGAGGTCGTGCGGCCGGTGAGCGCGGCGCGCAGAGGCTGGGCAATGGCTCCGAGCTTCACGGCCCGTACCTCCGCCTCGGCGCGCACAGCCGCCTCGGCGCTGGCGACCGACCATTCGGGCAGCGCCGACAGCCGCCCGTGCAGGGAGGCCAGATGCGCGCGCGCCTCCGCCGTGAGAATCGCGGCTGCCTTGTCGTCCGGCCGCAGAGGGCGCTTCGCCAGGATGAAGCCGGCGCCGTCGATGATCTCGAGCACCGTCTTCGCACGTTCCTTGATCCCCGGCATGGCCTTCAGGAGCTGCGCCCTGACCTCCGGCGTGAGCATTTCGGCGATGGCGGCGCCGTTGTCGATATGGGGCAGCACGTCGTCGATGGCCTTCAGGAGCCGCGCATCGTCCGCGTGGCGGATGTAGTGGCCATTGACCGCCTCGAGCTTGGCGAAGTCGAAGCGGGCAGGCGAGCGGCCGACATTGGAGAGATCGAAGGCCTCGATCATCTCCTCGGTGGAGAAGAGCTCCCTGTCGCCCTGGCTCCAGCCGAGGCGGACCAGATAGTTGCGCAGAGCCTCCGGCAGGTAACCGAGGGCGCGATACTGCTCGACTCCCAGAGCGCCATGACGCTTGGAGAGCTTGGCGCCATCGGGGCCGTGGATGAGCGGGATGTGGGCCATGGCCGGCACCGTCCAGCCGAGCGCCTGGTAGATCTGGGTCTGCCGTGCCGCATTGGTGAGGTGGTCGACGCCACGGATGATATGGGTGATGCCCATGTCGTGGTCGTCGACGACGACCGCATGCATGTAGGTTGGCGTGCCGTCCGAGCGCAGAAGCACCAGATCGTCGAGGTCCTTGTTGGGGATGACGACGCGGCCCTGGACGAGGTCGTCCACCACCGTCTCGCCGTCCTGCTGTGCCTTGAGGCGGATGACCGGCTTGACGTCCGCCGGAGCCTCTGACGGATCGCGATCGCGCCAGCGGCCGTCATAGCGCGGCGGGCGGCCCTCCTTCATGGCGAGCGCCCGCATCTCATCCAGTTCCTCGGGCGTCGCATAGCACTGATAGGCGCGCCCCTGCGCCAGGAGCTGGCGGGCCACCTCGGCGTGCCGGTCGGCGCGGGCGAACTGATAGATCGTCTGGTCGTCCCAACCGAGGCCGAGCCACGAGAGGCCGTCGAGAATGGCGTCGATCGCCTCGGTGGTGGAGCGCTGGCGGTCGGTGTCCTCGATGCGCAGCAGCATCTTGCCGCCGGTCTTGCGGGCATAGAGCCAGTTGAAGAGCGCGGTGCGGGCGCCGCCGATATGCAGGAACCCCGTCGGGGAGGGCGCGAAGCGGGTGACGACGGTCATGATTCTTCCGAAGACGACAGGGGAAGCCGGGCCGCGATAGTCTCGGCCCCGGAAAGCGCGTG
>CAZEZD010000580.1:0-1730 GCA_964516115.1 uncultured Hyphomicrobiales bacterium | reverse complement strand
CGGTGCACCGGAACGGCGAGGGCGAGACGATCGTCACCATCGTCTCGGACAACAACTTCTCCTTCCTGCAGCGCACCCTCATGCTGCAGTTCGCCTATCGCGGGTAAGGGCTGCACTGCGGCAGTGCGTCCTTCGAGGCTCGCCTCCGGTCGATGCTGACGCATCGCCTGCAGCTCGCGCCTCAGGATGCGGAGCGTTGAGATTGGCATCGGGATCGATGGAAGCGCGGCCGTCCCGCTTCTTCAGCCGAGGTGCCATTCACACACCTCCTCATCCTGAGGTGCGAGACCGGGACGGCCGAGCCTCGAAGGACGCACTTTCCGATTTGCATCCCGTCACGCATGATTCACAAAAGCCGACCCAGCCTCTGGCATGGCCCGGCAAAAGCGTGTATAGGCCCGCGTCTCACGATTTCATCGATCGCCCGGGGGGCTTCCTCCTGCGGCCCCGCCAGAAGAGAGTTCCATGGCCGTTCCGAGAAGAAAGACGTCGCCCTCGCGTCGCGGCATGCGCCGCTCGCACGATGCCCTCGTTGCCCCGACCTATGTCGAGGACAAGGACTCGGGCAACCTGCGTCGCCCGCACCATGTCGACCTGAAGACCGGCATGTATCGCGGCAAGCAGATCCTGAAGCCGAAGACGACGACCAACGACTGATCGTCGGCCCATGTCCTGTTGCAAAAAGCCGGTCTCGCGACCGGCTTTTTCTGTTTCGGAGATCAGTCTTGCCGTCAGGCGCCCGGGTCGGCCTTGAGGCCCGCCGCCGCGATGCCGGCGAGCGCGCAGACCTCGTCATTGTCCGAGGTGTCGCCCGACACGCCCACGGCCCCGAGCAGGGCCCCGGCCTCGTTGCGGATGAGCACGCCGCCGGGGACAGGGGTCAGGCGATCCCGGCTCAGCCCGCCGAGGGCGCCCATGAAATGCGGGCGCTCCTTGGCCATGCGCTCCAGCGTGCGACCGCCGACGCCGACAGCGACGCAGCCGAAGGCCTTGCCGTGGGCGATGTCGGCGCGCAGCAGGGCATTGCCGTCCTCCACCAGCGTCAGCCGCACCGCGCCCCGGGCGTCGACGATGACGATGCCAAGGGGCTTCATGCCCTTCTCGCGCCCGGTGGCGAGCGCCGTATCGGCGATGGTGCGGCAGGCGTCGAGTGTCAGCGCGGTCATGGGAGCCCTCTGGGTGTTGCGGTTTCCGGTGCCGCATCCTAGGCACAGCCGTGCGCGATGTGCAGGGTCCGCCTTCACGGGCGGACGTGGCTGTCCCCAGTTCCTTTGTGTTAGAAGCGGGACAAATGCGCAGCCAGGGCGCAGGACGTGAACCGGGTCCGCGCCAGACCGGACCCCGGGGAAGGATATTTGCCGTGACCTACCAGATGCGTGACTTCCACAATCCCGGACGCTCGCCCGCCTATGCCACGGAGGCGATGGCGGCCACGTCCCATCCGCTGGCGACGGCCGCTGCCATCGACATCCTCAACGCTGGCGGCACCGCCGCCGATGCGGCCATCGCCGCCGTCGGTGTCATGGCGGTCGTCGAGCCGCACATGACCGGAATCGGCGGCGACTGCTTCACGCTGATCTCGAAGCCGGGCCATCCGATCTGGGGCTATAACGGTTCGGGCCGCGCCGCCAAGGCCGCGACCGCAGAGAAGCTGCGGGCGGAGGGCCTGACCTCGGTCCCGCCGGATTCCGTTCACGCCATCACCGTTCCCGGCGCCATCGAGGCCTGGG
>CAZEZD010000579.1:0-1735 GCA_964516115.1 uncultured Hyphomicrobiales bacterium | reverse complement strand
CTCGACCCGCAGAAGGGGTCGATCGTCTTCAAGGGCGAGAACATCGAGCGGCGCGATCCCGCCGATATCGTCCGTCGCGGCCTCAGCCACGCGCCCGAGGGCCGCGAGGTCTTTCCGCTCCTCTCCGTGCGCCACAACCTCCTGATGGGCGCCTACACCCGCTCGGACAAGGACGAGGTCGCCCGCGACATCGAGCGGATGGAACGCTACTTCCCGATCCTGAAGGAGCGCGCCGACCAGGACGCGGGCCTCCTGTCCGGCGGCCAGCAGCAGATGCTGTCGATCGCCCGCGCCCTCATGTCCCGGCCCGACCTTCTGCTCCTCGACGAGCCCTCGCTGGGTCTGTCGCCGAAGTTGACGCAGGAGATCTTCGCCATCGTGAAGCGGGTCAACCGCGAACAGGGCGTCACCATCCTCCTCGTCGAGCAGAACGCCGCGCTGGCGCTGGCGACGGCCGATTTCGGCTACATCCTCGAGCTCGGCCGTATCGTCATGGAGGACAAGGCGGCTGTGCTCGCCGAGAAGGACGACGTGAAGGAATTCTATCTCGGCCAGAAGGAGGCCGGCGTGCGCGGCGAGCGACGCTGGAAGAAGAAGAAGATGTGGCGGTGAGGACGATGGGCATGTTCGACATCTGGCCAAACCAGGACATCGCGCCGGCCGCCATCCCGCCGGGCGAGACCGTCTCCGCCGTCTTCGACGCCGCCGTGCGCCAGCGCGCCGGAAGGGTGGCCGTCCGCCAGAAAGACTTCGGCCTCTGGAAGGAGACGACCTGGGCCGAGATGGGTGCGATCGTGCGCGAGATCGGCATGGGCTTCGTCGCCCTTGGCCTGAAACCCGGCGAGGTCGTCTCCATCCTCGCCAACACCCGGCAGGAATGGTCCTTTGCCGACTATGCGATCATCGGGGCCGGCGGCGTCTCCAACGGCATCTACCCGACCGATGCGCCGACGCAATGCGAATATCTGCTCACCGACTCGTCCTCCCGCTTCGTCGTGGTCGAGGACGAGGAGCAGCTCGACAAGATCCTCACCGTGCGTGCCGACGTGCCCTCGCTCGAGAAGATCATCGTCGTCGAGACCGAGGGCCTCGTCCATTTCGCCGATCCCCAGGTCATGACCCTACATGACCTGCGCGCGCTCGGGCGCAAGGCAGACGCCGCCGATCCCGCCGAATGGGGCCGCCGCCTCGTCTCGCGCGGGCCCGACGACCTCGCGATCCTCGTCTATACCTCAGGCACCACCGGCAAGCCGAAGGGGGCGATGATCACCCATCGCAACATCCTCTCGGCCATCGCCGTCATCTCCAATGAGTCGATCCGCCAGAACGAGGACGACCAGCGCATGGCCTTCCTGCCGCTCTGCCACGTGGCGGAGCGGGTCGGCGGCCAGTTCCTGGCGCTCTACTCCGGCGCGACGCTGAACTTCGTGGAGAACCCCGAGACGGTGCCCGACAACGTCCGCGAAATCGCCCCGACCATCTTCTTCGCCGTGCCGCGCATCTGGGAGAAGTTCTACTCGGCGGTGATGATCCGGTTGAAGGAGGCGACGGGCATTCAGCGCGCCGCCTATGGCTGGGCCATCGCCCAGGGACAGGCCGCAGCGGACCTGATGATCGACGGCAAGGAGATCCCCTTCGGCCTGCGCCTCAAAGTGCTGGTCGGCCGCTGGCTCGCGCTGGACAATGTGCGCAAGGCGATCGGCATCCATCGCTGCCGCTTCCTCGTCACCGGCGC
>CAZEZD010000578.1:0-1740 GCA_964516115.1 uncultured Hyphomicrobiales bacterium | reverse complement strand
CACGACCAGGAGGAGGCCCTGACCATGGCCGACCGGCTCGTGGTCATGTCCGACGGCAAGGTGCGCCAGGTCGGCACCCAGTCCGACCTCTACGAGCGGCCCGCCGATCTCTTCGTGGCTGATTTCGTCGGCCGTTCCACCATGATCTCCGGCGCCGTGACCGGCCCCGGATCATTCCGCTCCGATGGCGGGCTGATGCTGACATGCGCCGCCGGTGAGGCGACCGGCCCGGCGACCATCGCGCTGCGCCCGGAGCGCCTGACGCTTGGGGCGGCGGCCCAGGGCCTCGACAACCATGCCTCCGGCAAGGTCGGCTTCGTGTCCTATCTGGGCGCGCTTCTCGACGTGCATGTCCACCTGAACGACACCGATCACGTCGTCGTCCAGATTCCCAACCGTGCCGATGGCCTCGTTCCGGCTGTCGGCGACACGATCGAGGTCGGCTGGCCGGCCTCGGCCTGCCTCGTCTTTCCGCGCGAGGCTGCCTGAACCATGCGGCACACCGCCGCCAACTGGGAAATCCAGAAGGGAGAAGTCGACATGACCAAATTCACCAAGGGAATTGACCGGCGCACCAAGCTGAAGGGCCTCGGCCCTGCCGCTGCAGGCGGGCTGCTGCCCTCCGGCGCCCTCACCCCGGCCTCGGCCCAGGCCGCCGGCCGCGTCGTCGTCGGCACCTGGGGCGGCGACTACGCCCGCCTGCTGAGCAAGAACGTCGAGGAGCCCTTCCTCAAACCCAAGGGCTTCGAGGTCGTCCAGGACCAGGCCTCCGACGCCCCGCGTCGCGCCAAGATGGTCGCCGAGCGCCGCCTGCCGCGTGGCACCACCGACATCCAGGGCCTCTCGGCCGCGCAGATGTTCGAGATGAACGCCGCCGGCATCGCCGAGCCGATCGACTATTCCAAGCTCAAGAACGCCGGCAACATCATCCCGATCGCCAAGTATCCCTATGGCATCGGCCACATCATCTCCGGCAAGGTCGTCGTCTATAACCCGAAGCTGGTGACCGCCGCGCCCACCGCCTACAAGGACGCCTTCGATCCGAAGTACGGCAACAAGCTCGGCTTCATCGACATCCAGTACCAGTACGTGATGCTTGCCGCCGGCCTCGCCGCCGCGGGCGACATGACGAACCTGGAAAAGGGCAAGGAACTGCTGCTGGCGGCCAAGCGCGGCGGCGCCCGCATCTACCCGACCAACGAGGCCTTCGCGCAGGCGCTGAAGACCGAGGAGATCACCATCGGTCTCATGTGGAAGGCCCGCGCCGTGCAGTGGCAGAACGCCGGCATCACGGTCGAGTCCATCGCCCCCAGCGAGGGCACCATGGCCTATGTCTCCGGCTTCATGATCCCGAAGAACGCGCCGAACAAGGCCGGCGCCTACGCCTACATGGACGCCATGCTGGAGAAGGGCGCCCAGGAGAACTTCGCGATCGACATGGGCTACGCCCCGACCGTCACCAATGCGGTCGTCGCCCCCGACCTCATGAAGCGCATCGGCTTCACCGAGGACGAGAACAAGAAGATGAAGGACCTCAACTACGAATTCCTCGCCAAAAACGATTCAGCGATGAAGGAGTGGTGGGACAAGGTCTTCAAGGCCTGATCGGGGGCATCGGCTCGCCATGGCGGCACTATCCGAACGACCGGTCGGCGAGCCCGGCAATCTGACGGCGGCGGGCCTTCTCGTGCCCGCCACCATTTTCGTCGCGATCGGCCTCATGGTGCCGATCGCGATCCT
>CAZEZD010000577.1:0-1740 GCA_964516115.1 uncultured Hyphomicrobiales bacterium | reverse complement strand
TTGTTGTCCGAGACGATGGTGACGATCGTCTCGCCCTCGCCGTTCCGGTGCACCGCGATGCCCTCCATGTTGTCGATCTGCGACGACATGTCGGCGGACAGGATGATCGGCCCGTCGAGCGTCGCTCCGGCGCGGATCGTCGCCAGATCGATGCGACGGATGCGGAAGGCGACGCCGCGCCAGGCGGAGAACCAGCGCTCCAGCAGCAGCACGTCCCCGCCGGGCAGAAAGGCGAGGTCGGTGACGTCGAAGTCGTTGGTGCGCTTGACGAAGATCTCGCGCGCCGGACCCTGGCCGATGAGGAAGCCGCGAATGTCGCCGGCCGGGTTCAGCGCCCGCTCGGAAATGGCGAGCAGCGTGCCGGCGAGCGGCGAGGGTCGCGGCAACAGGCCCAGCGCCTCGATGCCGCGGTTGGACGGCATCCGGTCGGACCCCATGGGAACCGGTGTCGGATTGCCGCGCGCCAGCACGCCCTCGCGGCCGAAGGTGTCGAAGCGGAAGATGCGGTGGGTGCGCTCGACCCCGATCCAGGCGGTGCCGCCCTCGATCCAGAGGGCCTCGGTGTCCCAGTTGCCGGTCTGGGCGAGCGGGCGGCCGCCGGGCCCGAGAACAGCCGCCATGCGCGCCTGGGAGAGGCCCGAGAGGCGCTGGCCCTCCATGTCGATCTTCGCCGTCAACCACTGGCCCTGGTCGGAGATGGCGGTAAGCCGCTGTCCCGTCGCATCCATGCGCAGGGACGACAGTCCGCCGAAGCCGCGATAGTCGGATTGCAGTTCGAGGCCGCCGCGGTATTCGAAGGCGCCGAACTGCGTCTTCTCCGCCTCGCGCGGCGTGAAGGCGTTGATCGGGAACGAGCGGATTTCGATATCGACGGGTGCGCGCGGCACGGGTCCGCGCGCAGAGGCAGCCGTGACGGTGGCGGGCAGCATGAGCCCGCCGCCGACGAGCCCGAGAGCTTGCCGCCGCGTGAGGCGCGCCATCAGGCGACCCGGCGGCGCGGCGCGGCGTTGCCTTCGGCCGCGTGCTCGTCGAAGAGCTCGGCGAGCTTCTCGGTCATGGCGCCGCCCAGTTCCTCGGCGTCGACGATGGTCACGGCGCGGCGGTAGTAGCGCGTCACGTCGTGTCCGATGCCGATGGCGATGAGTTCCACCGGCGAGCGGGTTTCGATGTCCTCGATGATCCAGCGCAGGTGACGCTCCAGGTAGTTGCCGGGGTTCACCGACAGGGTGGAATCGTCGACCGGCGCGCCGTCTGAGATCATCATCAGGATCTTGCGCTGCTCGGAGCGGCCGAGCAGGCGCTTGTGCGCCCAGTCGAGCGCCTCGCCGTCGATGTTCTCTTTCAGCAGGCCCTCGCGCATCATCAGGCCGAGGTTCTTGCGCGCCCGCCGCCAGGGCGCGTCCGCCGCCTTGTAGATGATGTGGCGGAGATCGTTGAGGCGACCGGGATTGGCCGGCTTGCCGTTCTGCAGCCAGTACTCGCGCGATTGCCCGCCCTTCCAGGCGCGGGTGGTGAAGCCGAGGATTTCCACCTTCACGCCGCAGCGCTCCAGCGTGCGGGCGAGGATGTCGGCGCAGGTCGCCGCCACCGTGATCGGACGGCCGCGCATGGAGCCGGAATTGTCGAGGAGCAGCGTCACCACCGTGTCGCGGAACTTGGTGTCGCTCTCCTGCTTGAACGACAGCGCCGCCATCGGGTCCATGATGACGCGCGGCAGGCGGGCGGGATCGAGAATGCCCT
>CAZEZD010000576.1:0-1744 GCA_964516115.1 uncultured Hyphomicrobiales bacterium | reverse complement strand
AGGCGACCGCCGTCTGGCTCGTCGACAACACCGCCCTGTCCTTCGAGCAGATCGCGGCCTTCTGTACGCTGCATCCCCTTGAGGTGAAGGCCATCGCCGACGGCGAGGCCGCCCAGGGCATCAAGGGCGCCGATCCGGTGATTACCGGCCAGCTGACCCGCGAGGAGATCACCAAGGCCGAGAAGGATCCTGCCTACCGGCTGAAGCTTGCCCCGCCCAAGGTGAAGCTGCCCGAGGTGAAGTCGAAGAAGGGCCCGCGCTACACGCCGGTGTCGCGCCGCCAGGACCGACCCAACGCCATCTTGTGGCTGGTGCGCAATCACCCCGAGGTGAAGGATGCGGCCATCATGCGCCTCGTCGGCACCACCAAGCCGACCATCGCCGCGATTCGCGACCGCACCCACTGGAACTCGCAGACCCTTTCGCCGATGGACCCGGTGACGCTCGGCCTGTGCTCGCAGATCGATCTCGACCTCGAGGTCAACCGCGCCGCCAAGGAGCGGGGCCCGGTCGACACCACGCCCGAGCAGACGCTGCTGCCCGCCGACCAGACCACGTCGGCTCCCGCCAGGTTCGATCCCTTCGAGCGTCCCGACGCGCCGCGGCGCGAGGAGCGCTACGATGCCGAGAAGGTCTTCGCCAATCTGAAGTCGATCCGCGGCGACGACGAGTAGTCTGCACGGCTGTCCGCAGCCAGCATCCCTTTTCCCGGCGTCGCTGACGTTGTAACCGGGTGCGCCCGTCCTTCGACAGGCGCACCCGATTCGTTTCCGGAGACCGATCATGGCCGATGCAGCCCGCAGCCCGATCTCGCTCGAAGGGCTCGATCTGGCCGCGCTCGTGGCGAGCCGCGTCTGCCACGACGTGATCTCGCCGGTCGGGGCCATCGTCAACGGCCTGGAACTGATGGAAGACGGGGCCGACGCAGCCACGACGGAACTCGCCCTCGATCTCATCCGCAAGAGCGCGCGGACGGCCTCGGCCCGTCTGCAGTTCTGCCGCATCGCCTTCGGCGCGGCCGGCTCGGCGGGATCGGCGATCGACACGCGCGACGCCCAGCAGGTGGCGACGAACTTCCTCAACGACGACCGCACGAAGGTCGACTGGCACATTCCTCCGGCCTTCCTTCCGAAGAACCGGGTCAAGCTGCTGCTCAACCTGCTGATGCTGGCGGCCGGCGCCATTCCGCGCGGCGGAACGATCAAGGTGGAGATGACCGGCGAGGGCGACACTGCCGGCTTTGCCATCGACGTGACGGGCCTCAACGCACGCGTTCCGCCCCATGCGGTCGAGCTTCTCGCAGGCATCCCGTCGAACGAGCAGGGCACCATCGACGCCCATGCGATCCAGCCCTACTACGCCGGCCTGCTGGCGCGTGCCGCCGGTATGTCGGTGCGGATCGAGAAGATCGACGACAGGGTCGAGATCGCCGCGTCCTGACGTTACGTAAGATTTGAAGCAACCGAATTTATTCATTCCACGTCAATTGCTTATCCGGACCGCCTATCGCACTGGACGGGCTGTTCGCTTCAACAAGATTTAACCCTTTTCCCGGACACTTCGGAACATGAGGTAGGCCGCGATCTGGCCTGCCGTGTTCCTACAGGCCGGGCTGGGCGACAATGGATGACTTGCTGCGCGAATTCCTGACCGAGACCAACGAGAGCCTCGACGTGGTCGACGTCGAACTCGTCAGGTTTGAGCAGGACCCCAACAACGCTGCTATCCTCGGCAACATCTTCCG
>CAZEZD010000575.1:0-1745 GCA_964516115.1 uncultured Hyphomicrobiales bacterium | reverse complement strand
ATATGGCGTGCTTATAGACCAATTGCGAGTGCCCGTCGCGACGGAGCAGGACGCAGAAGTTGTCGAACCAGGTGACGACGCCCTGCAGCTTGACGCCGTTCACGAGGAAAATCGTGAGCGGAATCTTCTGCTTGCGCACGTGGTTGAGGAAGGTGTCCTGGAGGTTCTGTGCTCGTTCCGCCATTGTCTTTTTCCGTTGTTGCCGCGGCCTGAAGGACACCGCGAAGGTTTATGGACCGGCTGGCACCGGTCGGGCTTGTTCTTGGCACGACATTAAACGCTCATCATACCGCAGCGCACAAGCGCCCAGATCGTCACAGCCTCGTGTGGCGCGCGGGCCTCTCATGCGATCTCGGCGACCTCGTGGAACTTCGCCCGGAGGCCGGTTGCGATCGATCCCGGCGCTCCATTGCCGACCGGCCGGCCGTCGACCTCGACGATCGGCATGACGATCGTCGTCGCCGAGGAGAGGAACGCCTCACGCGCGTTCTGGGCCTCCTCGATCGTGAACTTGCGCTCCTCGATGCGCACACCCTCGCGCTTGCAGAGGTCGAACAGCGTGGTGCGCGTGATGCCCTTGAGGATGCCGTTGTCGGCGAACCGGGTCACCAGCACGCCGTCGCGGGTGACGATCCAGGCATTGGTGGAGGACCCCTCGGTGACGAAGCCGTCCTCATCGACCAGCCAGGCTTCGTAGGCGCCCGCCTCGCGTGCCGCCTGCTTGGCGATGCAGTTGGGCAGCAGCCCCACCGACTTGATGTCGACGCGCTCCCACCGGTTGTCCGGCACCGAGATGACCTTGACGCCCTTGGTGGCATTGGCCTCGCCCTTGGCGGGGTCGACGTTCTTGGCGGTGACGACGAGCGCCGGCGGCGTTCCCGGCTTTGGGAAGGCGTGGTCGCGGCGGGCGACGCCGCGCGTCACCTGAAGATAGACCAGCCCGTCGCGCACGCGGTTGCGGCGCACCGTCTCGCGCAGCACCATGCCGAGAGGCCGACGCGCCATCGGCATGGCGATGCGCAATTCACCGAGCGAGCGCTCAAGCCGATCCATGTGGCGCGTCTCGTCGACGAGGCGCCCGCCCCGGACCTCGCAGACCTCATAGACGCCATCGGCGAACTGGTAGCCGCGGTCTTCGATATGGACGGCCGCCTCGCCATGCGGGACGTAGCTTCCGTTGACATAGGCGACACGGGACATTCCGGAGGCTCCTCGAAGGCGGTTCGACGGCGGCGGGCACCGCCGCCGCATTGCGGCAATCTGCCATGGTTCGTCCGGCAGGCGAACCGCGCAGGGCGGAAAGCCGGTGCAAGGCCGCCCTGCCGAAATCGCGGATCACTCCACCGACAAGGCCTTGAGCTTGCGATGCAGCGCCGATCGCTCCATGCCGATGAACTCGGCCGTGCGCGAGATGTTGCCGCCGAACCGGTTGATCTGGGCGGCGAGATACTCGCGCTCGAAGGCCTCGCGCGCCTCGCGCAGCGGCAGCGCCATCAGGTGCTCGCCCCCCTGCCCGGTCGGCATGGAGGGTGCGGCGGAACCGACGTCGGGCGGCAGCATCGAGACCGTGACGACCGCGTCCGGATCGCCACCGGCGAGAATCAGCACGCGTTCGATGTTGTTGCGCAACTGGCGCAGGTTGCCCGGCCAGTCGTGAGACTGCAGCACGGCCATGGCGTCGTCGCCGATACGCCGCCGCGGCAGGCCCGAGACCGTGGCGAGATGCTCGACGAAATGCTCGACGA
>CAZEZD010000574.1:0-1745 GCA_964516115.1 uncultured Hyphomicrobiales bacterium | reverse complement strand
TGCCGGGGGGGATCGCCGAACTGTCCGACACGGGCGACCTCTACGAGGCCGGGATGACCTCCTTCGGCTCGGTCCAGCTCATGCTGGCCCTGGAAGAGGCCTTCGACGTCGAGTTTCCCGAGCGGATGCTCAACCGCCGCCTGTTCTCCTCCATCGCGACCATCAACGCCGCCCTGGAAGAACTGCGCTCCGAGAAGGTCGGGGGCTGATCATGCTGGACCGGTCGGAACTGGGCGGAGCCTCGCGCACCGCAAACCTCGTTGCCCGCGCCAAGAAGGTGGCGGACGTCGCTGTCGCCCACGCCGATGCCGTGGACCGCGAGGCGCGCTTTCCCCTGGAGGCCGTCAACGCCATGCGGGCAGAGCGCCTGCTCGGCATCATGATTCCGACCCACCTGGGGGGCGAGGGCGCCGACTTCGGCGAGATCGCCCAGCTCTGCGCCACGCTCGGCGCCGCCTGCTCGGCCGCTGGCATGGTCTTCGCCATGCACCAGATCAAGGTGTCCAGCCTCGTGCATCACGGGCAGGACAGCGACTGGCACCGCGACTTCATGCAGCGGCTCGCCGGCGACCAGCTTCTGCTCGGCTCCGCCACCACCGAGGCGGGCATCGGCGGCGACCTGCGCAACTCGATCTGCTCCATCGTGCCGGACGGCGACCTGGTCTCGATCGAGAAAGACGCGACCGTCATCTCCTACGGGCTCGACGCCGACGCCATCCTCGCCACAGCCCGCCGCGCGCCGGACGCTGCATCCTCCGACCAGGTGATGATCGTCATCGAGAAAGCGCAGGCCGGCCTCGTCCAGACGTCGGTCTGGGACACGCTCGGCATGCGCGGCACCACCTCGCACGGCTTCAAGCTGTCGGCGAAGGTGCCGGCAGCCCAGGTCTTCCCCAAGCCCTTCGCCGAGATCGCCGCGCAGTCCATGCTGGCAAGCTCGCACCTCTTCTGGGCCTCGCTCTGGTTCGGCATCGCCGGCTCCGCGCTGTCCAAGGCGCAGGCGAGCGTGCGCGCCGCCGCCCGCCGCATGCCGAACGCCGTGCCGCCCGGCGCCGCACGCCTCGCTGCGGCTGCCGCCGAACTGGCGGCGCTCAAGACGATTGTCCGCGACGGCATCGCCCGCTTCGAGGCCGCGCGCCATGACGAGGAAGCCATCAACGCCATGGCCTTCGCCGTCGCCATGAACGCGGTGAAGGTCGAGGCCTCCCGCCGCTCGGTCGCCATCGTCCAGGAAGCCCTGACCATCATCGGCATCCAGGGCTACAAGAACGACAACCCCCATTCGGTCGGCCGCCAGCTGCGCGACATCCTGTCGGCACCGCTGATGATCGCCAACGACCGCATCCTCGCCAACACCGCGACCATGCTCCTCATGTCGCGTCTCGACACCGATCTGGAGGACTGAGACATGCTCGCGAAGACCGGTTCCACCACCTTCCTCGACGAACTGTTCGACCAGGGCCTGCTGATCGAGACCGGTGTCGACGGCCTCTATGGCCGCTCCGGCCTGTTCGAGGCCATCGGCGACGGCTTCCAGAATCTCGTGACGCGTTATGGCGCGGCCGACGAGCCGGAAGTGGTGCGCTTTCCCCCGGCCATGTCGCGATCGGTCTTCGAGCAGTCGGGCTACATGAAGAGCTTCCCGCAGCTCGCAGGCACCGTGCATTGCTTCTGCGGCAGCCCGGCCGATCACGTCAGCCTGCTGCAGACCATCGAGCAGAAGGGCGACTGGACCGAGGGCCAGA
>CAZEZD010000573.1:0-1757 GCA_964516115.1 uncultured Hyphomicrobiales bacterium | reverse complement strand
GGTGCCGCAGGTGGTGCTGGCCAACGCCCGCATGCTCGGCATGAACGAGCGCCAGTTGCTGCGCCACGTGTACTGGCCGGCGGCTCTGGCCTGGGTCTTCTCCTCGCTGCACACCTCGGTGGGCTTCGCCGTGGTCGGAGCCGTCGTGGGCGAATATCTCGGCTCGGCGGCCGGTCTCGGCTATCTCATCCACCAGGCGGAGGGCGTCTTCGACGTCACCGGCGTCTTCGCCGGCATGGTGATCCTGATGGGCTTCGTCATGCTGATCGACGGCGTCGTGACGCTGGTCGAGAAGCCGCTGCTCGTGTGGAAGCCGGGCGAGACAAAGACCGTGTGATGGAAGGGCGCATCGAAGCGCCGAGAACGACAAGGGAGGAAATGATGACCACCATGGACCGCAGGACGATGCTGTCGCTGATGGGCGCGGGCGCAAGCCTCACGCTGCCGCTGCCCGCCTTCGCGCAAGGCGCGCCGGAAAAGCCGAAGGTGACGCTCGGCGTCGGCGGCAAGTCGCTGCTCTACTACCTGCCGCTGACGATCGCCGAGCGCCGCGGCTTCTTCAAGGATTTCGGCCTCGACATGGAGATCAACGATTTTGCCGGCGGCGCCCGCTCGCTGCAGGCGCTGGTCGGCGGCTCGGTCGACATGGTGACCGGCGCCTATGAGCACACGCTGCGCATGCAGGCCAAGGGGCAGGACATCCGCTCCACCATCGAGCTCCTGCGCTTCCCCACCATCGTCATCGCCGTGCGCAAGGCGATCGCCGACAAGGTGAAGTCGGCGGCCGATTTCAAAGGCCTGAAGATCGGCGTCACGGCGCCGGGCTCCTCGACCTTCATCACCGTGGTCCACGCCATGTCCAAGGTCGGCCTGAAGGCGAGCGATGCGAGCTTCATCGGGGTCGGCGGCGGCGCCAGCGCCGTGGCCGCCATGAAGCGCGGCGAGATCGACCTGATCTCCCACCTCGACCCCGTCATCGCCAAGCTGGAGAGCGACGGCGACGTGGTGACGCTCATCGACACCCGCACCGAGGCCGGCACCAGGGCGCTCTTCGGCGCCTCCAACCCGGCGGCCTGCCTCTACCTGCGCCAGGACTTCATCGAGAAGAACCCGAACACCACCCAGGCGGCGGTCAACGGCCTCTACAAGGCGCTGCGCTGGATCGACAAGGCCTCGCCGGCGGAAGTCGCCGACGCCGTCCCGGAGCAGTATCACCTCGGCGACAAGGCGCTCTACATCAGGGCCGTGCAGGCCTCCAAGGACGCCTATTCGAAGACCGGCGTGATGGCGCAGGACGGCATGAATGCGGTCTTCGCCATGCTCAAGGCGCTCGACAAGGAGATGGAGAGCGTGTCGCCCGACGTGGTCGGCAAGTCGTTCGAGGGCCGTTTCGCGCAGAAGGCGGCGACGATGGTGGGGTGAGGGCCGCCTCGTTCCAGAAGGCAGAAGGAGCCCCGGCCCAGCGCCGGGGCTTTTTCGTTCGGGGGCTTTTGCCGCATGTGCCGCCGATATCAGGGAAGTGGGGGATATCATCGGGGCAAGTGCGTCCTTCGAGGCTCGGGCTCACCGCCCTCGCACCTCAGGATGAGGTGGGCGGAGAGTTGCATGACGGGAGGCGGGAGCATGGGCCCTCGGCAGGAGGGTGCCTTTCAACGCCGCCAGATGCCCGCTCTCGCCCCCTCGGTGCAGGTCACAGCGCTCCTCATCCTGAGGTGCGAGGGCGGTGAGCCCGAGCCTCGAAGGACGCACTGCCCCGG
>CAZEZD010000572.1:0-1773 GCA_964516115.1 uncultured Hyphomicrobiales bacterium | reverse complement strand
CCATCCCGCGCGACGAACTGCCCATGCTGCGCCGGCGCATCGGCATCGTCTTCCAGGATTTCCGCCTGCTCGACCACCTGACGACCTATGAGAATGTCGCCCTGCCGCTGCGCGTGCTCGGCAAGGAGGAGGCGAGCTATCGTTCGGAGGTCATCGACCTCCTGGAGTGGGTGGGTCTCGGGGAGCGTATCGACGCCTATCCCCCCATCCTTTCCGGCGGCGAGAAGCAACGCGCGGCGATCGCCCGCGCCGTCATCGTGCGTCCCGAAATGCTGCTCGCCGACGAGCCGACCGGCAATGTCGACCCGCCGCTCGCCAAGCGCCTGCTGCGGCTCTTCGTGGAACTGAACCGCACCGGCACCGCCGTGCTCATCGCCACCCACGACCTCTCGCTGCTGGAGCAGGTGGAAGCGCGCCAGCTCATCATCCGCGAGGGCAGCCTCTCGGTCAGCGACCCCCATCACCAGGAGGCCGGCGGGTGGTGAGCGGAACGCGGCGCAGCGCCTCCCTGCAGCACTGGCTGGCGAGCCGGGAACGGGATCGCGCGCAGGGCGGCGCACGGGCCGACATGCGGCCGCGGGGCGCCTCTCTCGTGCCGCCCTCCTCGATCGCCGGGCGCGCCCTTGCGGTCATCATCGCGATCATGACCTTCCTCGGATCGCTCACCGTCGGCAGCGTCGACCTGGTACGGACCGCCGCAGCCGACTGGACCTCCTCCATCATCCGGGAGGCGACCATCCAGGTGCGCCCCGTAGCCGGCCGCGACCTTGTCGCCGACGTCGCCCGCGCCACCGAGATCGCCGTGCGCTTTCCGGGAGTCGCCGACGTCTCGCCCTACACCGCGGAGGAAACGCGCCGCATGCTCGAGCCATGGCTCGGCACCGGCCTCGGCGCGGAGGACCTGCCCATCCCGCGACTGATCGTGGTCAAGCTCGCGGACGACCGGCGCACAGACATGGACGCCTTCCGGAGGGCCCTGACCGCCGAGGTTCCCACCGCCAGCCTCGACGACCATCGCCAGTGGTTCGACCGCCTGCGCGCCATGGCGCGCGCCGTCATCGTCGTCGGCCTCGTCATCGTCGCGCTGATGATCGCAGCCACCGGTCTGTCGGTCATCTTCGCCACCCGTGCCGCGGTCGAGACGAACCGGCCCGTGGTCGAGGTGCTGCATTTCGTCGGCGCGCGCGACGCCTTCATCGCTGGCGAGTTCCAGCGCCACTTCCTCTGGCTGGCGCTCAAGGGGGCGGCGGCCGGCGGGGTCCTTGCCCTTGCGGCGATCCTCGTCTCCGGCGCCGTCGCGGCCCGCTGGCGGGCGACGGCCGGCGGCGACCAGATCGAGGCGCTGTTCGGGTCGTTTGCCCTGGGCGCCACCGGCTATGCCGGCATCGCCGTCCTCGTCGTGCTGGTGACGGCGGTCGCCGCCCTTACCTGCCGCTGGACGGTGATGCGCACGCTCGGCGCAATCGACTGACAGACGCGATCACTCCAGCAGGCGCTGGTAGTTGATGCGGAAGAGCCGCTGGTCGGGCCGCGAACGCGGATCGAGGTTGTGCAGCGCCACCGAGGTCTCGTAGCCCTGCGCGTCATAGACCGTCCACTGGCGCAGGGCCATGTCGGAGGCGTTGAACAGCACCATCAGCCGGTTGGTGCCGCCGAGTGCCTGACGCTCCTCCAGCATGACGATGACGTAGTCCGGATCGCGGGTGACCGAGGTCACGTTGGCGTCGCGCAGGATGTCGACCCGGTCGGAGAGCAGGAAGCGCAGCGGCGTCT
>CAZEZD010000571.1:0-1779 GCA_964516115.1 uncultured Hyphomicrobiales bacterium | reverse complement strand
TCTCGCTCGAGGCTCAGCTCGAGGCGCGGGTGCTCATGATGTCGACCAACAACATCCTGCATCCGGCGAACGGCGCGCCGATCATCGTGCCCTCGCAGGACATCGTGCTCGGCCTTTACTACGTCTCGCTGATGTCGGACGGCATGCCCGGCCAGGGCAAGGCCTTCGCCAATGTCGGCGAGCTCGAGCATGCGCTGGCCAACAAGGTCGTCACCCTGCACACCAAGATCAAGTATCGCTGGGAAGGCCTCGATCCTGACGGCAACCACGTCCGCCGCATCTACGAAACCACGCCCGGCCGCGTGCTCCTCGGCCAGCTCCTGCCGAAGTCGCCCAAGGTTCCCTTCGACGCAGCCAACAAGCTGATGACGAAGAAGGAGATCTCGGCGATGATCGACACCGTCTACCGCTTCTGCGGCCAGAAGGAGTCGGTGATCTTCTGCGACCGCATCATGGCGCTCGGCTTCTACCACGCCTACAAGGCGGGCATCTCCTTCGGCAAGGACGACATGGTCGTCCCGGACAACAAGTGGCCGATCGTCGAGGAGACGCGGACGCTGACCAAGGACTACGAGCAGCAGTACCTGGACGGTCTCATCACCTACGGCGAGAAGTACAACAAGGTCGTCGACGCCTGGGCCAAGTGCTCGGATCGTCTCGCCCAGGAGATGATGGGCCGCATTTCGTCCGTGAAAAAGGACGAGAACGGTCGCGACAAGCCGATCAACTCGATCTACATGATGTCGCATTCGGGCGCGCGTGGTTCGCCCACCCAGATGCGCCAGCTCGCCGCCATGCGCGGCCTCATGGCCAAGCCCTCGGGCGAGATCATCGAGACGCCGATCATCTCGAACTTCAAGGAAGGCCTGTCCGTGATGGAGTACTTCAACTCCACCCACGGCGCCCGCAAGGGTCTGGCCGACACCGCGCTGAAGACCGCCAACTCCGGCTACCTGACCCGCCGTCTCGTCGACGTGGCCCAGGACTGCATCATCACGGAGCGTGACTGCCATACCGAAAAGGGTATCGGCATGCGCGCCATCGTCGATGCGGGCCAGGTCGTGGCGACGCTGGGCCAGCGCATCCTCGGCCGTTCGTCTGCCGTCACCGTCACCGACCCGTCGTCGGGCAAGGTGCTTGTCGAGGCCGGCGCCATGATCCTGGAGAAGGACGTCGATGCGATCATCGCTGCCGGCATCCAGGAGGTGAAGATCCGCTCGGTGCTCACCTGCGAGACCAAGGTCGGCGTCTGCGGCCAGTGCTATGGCCGCGATCTCGCCCGTGGCACGCAGGTCAATATCGGTGAAGCCGTCGGCGTCATCGCGGCGCAGTCCATCGGCGAGCCGGGCACCCAGCTCACCATGCGTACCTTCCATATCGGCGGCGCCGCCCAGGTGGTCGATACTTCGTTCATCGAGGCGACCTTCGAGGGCACGATCAAGATCCGCAACCGCTCGATCGTGAAGAACTCGGAAGGCGAACTCATCGCTATGGGCCGCAATATGGCGGTCGTCATCGTCGATGCGGACGGCACCGAGCGCGCCACGCACCGTATCCAGTACGGCGCGAAGCTCCGTGTCGACGAAGGCACCAAGGTGAAGCGCGGCCAGCGCATCGCCGAGTGGGATCCCTACACCCGCCCGATCATCTCCGAGATCGACGGTGTGCTGGGCTTCGAGGATCTGGTCGACGGCCAGTCCCTCGCGGAAACCACCGACGAGGCGACCGGCTTCACCAAGCGCGTCGTCATCGACTGGCGGACCTCGACCCGCTCGGCCG
>CAZEZD010000570.1:0-1786 GCA_964516115.1 uncultured Hyphomicrobiales bacterium | reverse complement strand
TCCACGACCGGTTCTGCTGCGCCATCAGGCGGCGCTGCAGGCGGTTGGCGAGGCGCGAGACGACCGGCCCGAGATTGGACAACTGCTTGTCGAGATAGGCGCGCAGCCGGTCGAGCTCCTCCGCGTCGCACAGGTCCGGCGCGTCGATGATCTCGTCGAACTTCGGCGTGAAGGGCTTGTAGTCGGGACCCCGGTTCTCGGCGCCCTGGCTCTTCGGCCGCCACGGCTCGCTGGCGTCCTCGGCGTCGCCGAGGTCGTTCTCGTCCGGCAGCTCGGCGGTCTCGGCGTCGGAGGCCTCCTGGGCGCCATCCGGCGACTCGTCGGCCATCTCCTCGGCATCCTCCATCTGCATGCCGTCGGAGGATTCCTCGTCCTGCGAATCCGGGCTCTCGCCCGATTCCGGCGTCTCCTGCTCCTGGGTGTCGGAATTGTCGTCGTTGTCCTCGTCGGAGCGGCCCTGCTCGTCGCCCATGTCGAGCGAGGTGAGGAGGTCGCGCACCGCCTTGCCGAAGGCGCGCTGGTTGTTCTCCAGGCCGACGAGCGCCTCGAGATTCTTGCCCGCCTTGGTCTCGATCGTCTCGCGCCAGAGATCGACGATCTTGGCGGCCTGCGGCGGCGCCTTCTGGCCGGTCAGCCTCTCGCGCACCATGAGGGCGAGGGCATCCTCCAGCGGTGCATCGGCCTTGTCGGTGATGTCCTCGTACTTGCCCATGCGGTGGTAGTGGTCTTCGAGCCGCGCGGTGAGGTTCTGCGCGACGCCGGTCATGCGGTTGGAGCCGATGGCTTCGATGCGGGCGTTCTCCACCGCCTCGAAGACCGAGCGGGCCTGCTGGCCCTCCGGCGCCATGGAGCGGTGCACCTTGGCGTTGTGCACGGCGAGCTTCAGCGCCATGGCGTCGCCGTGGCCGCGTACGATGGCGGCGTCCTTGGGCGACAGCTTGCGCGGCGGTTCGGGCAGGCGCGCCTTGTCGCCGACGAGGCCGGGCTTGTCGGCGGCATAGGTGACCTCGAGGTCGCGGCGGGCGATGGCGCGCATGCAGGAGGCGACGGAGCGCTTGAACGGCTCGGTCGGGCTCTCCTTGGAATTCGGCTTGGCCTTGGAATTGGAGCTCACGAAAGATCCTTTTTCAGCCAGATGCGGCGATGTCCGGGCGGAAAGTCGCCGAGTTCGCCGAAAATCTCATATCCCAGCTTCTGGTAGAAGCCGTCGCCCTGAAACGAGAATGTGTCGAGATAGACATGGCGCGCGCCACGCTTCGCCGCCACCGCCTCGGCGCGGGCCATCAGCTCCGTTCCGAGACCCGTGCCGCGCAGGGCCTCGTCGACCCATACGAGCTCGACGAAGCACCAGTTCCACATCGTGTGGCCGACGACGCCGCCCTTGATAACGCCCGCATCGTCGCGCACCGAGACGGCGAAGCGCTTCCACTTCGTCGGCCCCGCCTTCGCCGTGTTGTAGGCGATGAGGCCCTTCACGACGGCACGGGCGGTTTCGGCGACGCGGGCTTCCTCGGTGACGACGAGGCCAGCCTTCGGAGATTTCGTCCGGCTGGCCATGTCGTTCCCTTCGCCGTGCCTCAGCTCAGTGCCACGTTGACGGCGCTTTCCGGCAGCTCCTGGCCGAAGCAGCGCTGGTAGAATTCGGCGACCAGCGAGCGCTCCAGCTCGTCGCACTTGTTGAGGAAGGTCAGGCGGAAGGAGAAGCCGATGTCCTTGAAGATGTCGGCGTTCTCGGCCCAGGTCAGCACCGTGCGCGGGCTCATGACGGTGGAGAGGTCGCCGTTCA
>CAZEZD010000569.1:0-1799 GCA_964516115.1 uncultured Hyphomicrobiales bacterium | reverse complement strand
GCGCGCCGCCGAGAAGGTCTATTCCGAGCTCGGCCGCATGCGCGTCATCAAGGAAGAGGCGAGGGCGGCCGGCCGCAAGGTCATGGTGGGCGTCGCGGGCTGCGTCGCCCAGGCCGAGGGCGAGGAGATCGTGAAGCGTGCGAAAGTCGTCGACCTCGTCGTCGGCCCGCAGAGCTATCATCGCCTGCCGGACCTGATCGCCCGCGCGGAGGCGAGGCCCGGCGTCGTCGACACCGAATTTCCCGTCGAGGACAAGTTCGGCGCGCTGCCGGCGGCGAGCGAGGCGAGGACCCGCTCGCGCGGCCTCACCGCCTTCGTCACGGTGCAGGAGGGCTGCGACAAGTTCTGCACCTTCTGCGTCGTGCCCTATACGCGCGGCGCCGAGGTCTCGCGGTCCGTCGCGCAGGTCCTCGCCGAAGTGGAAAAGCTCACCGCGGCCGGCGTGCGCGAGGTCACCCTCCTCGGCCAGAACGTCAACGCCTATCACGGCATCGGGCCGGACGGGTCCGAATGGACGCTGGCGCGGCTCCTGCGCCGCCTCGCCGACGTGCCGGGCATCGCGCGCCTGCGCTACACCACGAGCCATCCGCGCGAGATGACGGACGACCTCGTCGAGGCGCACCGCGACCTGCCCGAACTCATGCCCTATCTGCACCTGCCGGTGCAGTCCGGCTCCTCGGCCGTGTTGAAGCGGATGAACCGCAAGCACAGCCGCGACGATTATTTCCGCCTCGTCGAGCGCATCCGCGCCGCCCGTCCGGACATCGCCCTGTCCTCCGACTTCATCGTCGGCTTCCCCGGCGAGACGGACGCCGATTTCGCCGACACGCTGGATCTCGTCCGCCGGGTCGGGTTCGCGGCGGCCTACACCTTCTCCTATTCCTCGCGGCCCGGAACCCCCGGCGCCGAGATGGACGGGCACCTCGACGAGGGTCTGAAGACTGCGCGGCTGCATGAGCTGCAGGCCCTTGTCGCCACCCAGCAGCAGGCCTTCCAGGAGAGCCTCGTCGGACGAACTGTCGATGTCCTCTTCGAGAAGGCCGGTCGCAAGCCCGGGCAGGTGGTCGGCCGCTCGCCCTATCTGTCGCCGGTGCAGGTCATCGGACCGTCGTCTCTCATCGGCAGCATCGTCCCTGTCCGAATCACGGGAGCCAAGACAAACTCCCTGGATGGCGATCTCGTCGGGACGTCCCATATTCCGGCAGTGCATGCAGCAGAATAAGTGGTCTCAACCCAGGACAAGAGGACGGCGCGGTTGAAAAATCCCAGCGGGGGCGGCTTCGGCCCGGATAGCGGACGCAACATTCCCTGGCTTGCGACGCATGACGACACGGCCGAGGCCGAGATCACCCTCTCCTTCGACGACAACCGCCTCGCCAGCCGCCTGTTCGGCCAGTACGACCAGAATCTCGCCTTCCTGGAGAAGCGGCTCGGAATCCGTGCCACGGCGCGCGGCAACCTGGTCAATCTCATCGGCCCCGCCGATCCCTGCGAGCAGGGCAAGGTTGTGCTGGAAAACCTCTACGCACGGCTTAAGAGCGGCCACGACGTCAATCTCGGCGATGTCGATGGCGCCATCCGCATGTCGACCTCTCAAGGGTCCCTGTTCGAGGCGGACGGCGCCCCGCGCCTCGGCCACGAGGAGATCGTCACGCGCAAGCGCACCGTTCGCGCCCGCACCCCGGCGCAGGACGCCTACATCCGCGCGCTGAAGCGCCACGAACTCGTCTTCGGCATCGGCCCGGCCGGCACCGGCAAGACCTGGCTCGCCGTCGCCCAGGCCGTCGCCCTGCTCGACA
>CAZEZD010000568.1:0-1803 GCA_964516115.1 uncultured Hyphomicrobiales bacterium | reverse complement strand
CGTCTCGGGCACCAAGAAGCATCTCGACGGCATGCTGGCGGTCCTGACCGACGAGGACGGCCAGCGCCCGCGTCTCGTCCACCGCCTCGACAAGGACACGTCGGGCTGCCTGCTCGTCGCCAAGTCGCGCTTCGCGGCCGCGGCGCTCGCCAAGACCTTCCGCACCCGCGCGGCTCGCAAGATCTACTGGGCCGTCGTCGCCGGCGTGCCGAAGCCGCGCCAGGGCCGCGTTTCGACCTATCTCGCCAAGGAAGAGCGCGAGGACGAGAGCTTCATGCGCATCGCCAAGCACGGCGAGAAGGGCGCAAGCCATGCGGTCAGCTACTACGCCGTGATCGACACCATGGCGACCAAGATGTCGTGGCTGTCGATGAAGCCGGTGACCGGACGAACCCATCAGCTCCGCGTCCACGCCGCCGAGATCGGCCATCCCATCCTCGGCGACCCGAAATATTTCCAGGTCGAGAACTGGGAGATCCCCGGCGGCATCCAGCACAAGCTGCATCTGCACGCGCGGCGCATCGTCGTGCCACACCCGCGCGGCAAAGGCACGATCGACGTGTCCGCGCCGCTGCCGCCGCACATGGAGCAGACGTTCAACCTCCTCGGCTGGGACGTGTCGCGTTACGATCCGATCGTCGAGGCGCCGGAGGAGTGATGTCGCTGACCGGCTGGATCTACGTCACGGCCGCGGCGCTCGCGGCGATCCTCGCGGCGATCGTCATGGTCACCCGCCGGGTGATCCGCACGGTGCCGGGCAGCGACAGCCGGGCCATGGGCGATCTCGTGGCGGAACTGCGCCGCGCCAACGATCTCGCCGAGAGACGCATCGCCGCCCTGGAGGCGCGCATTGAATCTCTCGAACGGCAGGTCCATCCCAACCGCGGCTGAAGCCGGAGTTCAGCGGCGGTTCAGTCGGGCGACGGCCAATCTGTCTCCATCGCATCATCGCCATGGAGACCACGATGAACCGCTCCCTGATCGCGGCGTCGCTGTTTGCAGCCGTCGCCGGGCTCGTCCTCCTTTCGCCGGTCGGCGCGTCCCCGGCCTCCGCCCAGCCCCATGGCTACGGGCCGCCGCCCGGATACGGCGCCGGCCCCGGATATGGACCGGGTCCCGGCATGAGGCGCGGCAATCCCGACCTGCGCGCCAACCGCTTCGCCTGCCGCCAGGAGGCGCTGGCCCGCGGCTTTCGCCGTCCCCATGTCCGTGGCGCGGTGATCGAATGCCTGCGTGCGCGCCGCCCCGACCTCGCCCGCATCGTCGAGTGCCGGCAGAACGCCCGCATGCACGGCTATGTCCCGCGCACGCCGCCGTTCCGCATGGCGGTCAGGGCCTGCCGTTTCGGCGCTTGAACTCGGGCGCCGGATGACCCACAAGGCGCTCCGGTCCGCGGAGCGCCTTTGTCGTGAAGCTCGTCATCTTCGACTGCGACGGCACGCTCGTCGACAGCCAGCACCTTATCGTCGCCTGCATGGACGAGGCCTTCGCCTCGCTGGGGCGGCCCGCGCCCTCGCGCGAGGCGACGCTGTCCATCGTCGGCCTGTCGCTGTTCGAGGCCTTCGCCACGCTGACGAGCCCCGACGACGCGGACATCCCCGTCCTCGTCGATGCCTACAAGAGCGCCTTCCACGCCCAGCGTCTCAAGCCGGACAATGCCGAGCCGCTCTATGAGGGCGCGCGGGAGGTGGTGGAATGGCTGGCGGATGAGGCGGTCGCGCTCGGCATCGCCACCGGCAAGTCGCAGCGCGGCGTGCGGGCGATCCTGACGCACCCCGCGGTGCTCGAGGCGGCGAACCCGCT
>CAZEZD010000567.1:0-1808 GCA_964516115.1 uncultured Hyphomicrobiales bacterium | reverse complement strand
TGTGCCGGATGGCCCGCCGGCGGATGTAGTCCTCGCAGACTTCGTTGATCTTGATGGCGCTCATCACGCGGGCGAAGCCGCCCTGCTTCTCGAGGGCGTCGGCCATGGCCAGGGCGTTGATGACGGTGGCCAGCATGCCCATGTGGTCGCCGGTGACGCGGTCCATGCCGGCGGCGGCCAGGCCGGCGCCGCGGAAGATGTTGCCGCCGCCGATCACCAGGCCCACTTCGGCGCCCGCCTGCTGCACGGCGACGATCTCGGAAGCGATGTCCTTGATCACCTCGGGATCGATGCCGTAATCCACGTTCCCCATGAGGGCCTCGCCGGAAAGCTTGAGCAGGATTCGGCGGTACTTCAGGGGGGCGGCGCTCATGGGACTCTCCGGGGGCGGCAAACGCTGGAATTCTAGCCGATCGCGGGTGGCCTCCGGACAAGTGAAGTTGCGCCCATGAAAAAGCCCGGCCGGGGCCGGGCTTTTCGCTGTCGCGGGGGAGGGCGGTTCAGACCGCCATCGCCTTGGCGACTTCGGCGGCGTAGTCCTCGACCACCTTCTCGATGCCCTCGCCGACGGCCAGGCGCTGGAACTGCACCACGTCGGCGCCGGCGGCCTTGAGCGCGGCCTCGACCGACTGGTCGGTGTTGAGCACGTAGGGCTGGCCGTAGAGCGTGACCTCGTTGACGATCTTGGCGACCTTGCCGCTGATGATCTTCTCGAGGATCTCGGCCGGCTTGGACTTGTCCTTGTCCGACATCTTCGCCATCTCGATCTCCTTTTCCTTGGCGACGAAATCGGCCGGCACGTCGGCCGCCTTGTTGTACGGCGGGTTCATCGCCGCCACGTGCATGGCGATGCCACGGGCCAGTTCGGCGTCGCCGCCCTTGAGCTCGACCAGCACCCCGATGCGGCCGCCGTGGATGTAGGCGGCGACGTGGTTGGCGGTCTCGACGCGCGCCACGCGGCGCACCTGGACGTTCTCGCCGACCTTGGCGATGACGGCGGCGCGGGCTTCCTCGACGGTGCCGCCGTCAGCCAGCTTGGCCGACTTCAGCGCTTGCGCGTCGGCGGCGCCGGATTCCAGCGCGGCCTGGGCGACGGCGTCGGTGAAGGCGACGAAGTTGTCGTCCTTGGCCACGAAGTCGGTCTCGGAGTTGATCTCGACCAGTACGGCCTTGCCACTCTTGCTGGCGGCCACGACGCGGCCCTCGGCGGCCACGCGGCCGGCCTTCTTGTCGGCCTTGGCCAGGCCCGACTTGCGCAGCCACTCGGCCGCGGCGTCGATGTCGCCGCCGTTCTCGGTGAGCGCCTTCTTGCACTCCATCATGCCGGCGCCGGTGCGCTCGCGAAGATCTTTGACGAGCCCCGCGGAAATGTTGGTGGTCATGGTTGGTTCCTCTTTGAACTTGATAGGTGTCGGCTGCAGGGCGGGGAGTGGCGGAGGCTCGTCGAAGATCTTCGCGACTTCGTGCGGCGTCCACATCCCCTGGCCGATGACGATGAGGCCGTCATCGGCAGCCCCCTTTGACTCAAGGGGGGGGCTCCGAGAGCCCGGAGCAGGGCAGTCTGGCTTCGCGGCGTGACGCCGCGGTTACTCAGCGGGCGTCGCGCCTGTCGCCGCCGGGACCGCCCGGGCCACGGCGGGCCGGGCGCTTGTCGTCGCGCGGGGCGCGGCGCGGGGCGGCCTTCCGGTCTTCCTTGGCGACCGGGTTGCCCTCGGCGTCGAGCTCGACGAATTCGTCGGCGGCCACGTGCGCTTGCGGCGAGGCGGCCTTGCCTTCCAGCACGGCGTCGGCGGCGGCATGCACGTACA
>CAZEZD010000566.1:0-1809 GCA_964516115.1 uncultured Hyphomicrobiales bacterium | reverse complement strand
AGATCGACACGGTCATGCCGCAGGACCTGATCAACGCCAAGCCGGCGGCTGCCGCTGTGCGCGAGTTCTTCGGCTCCTCGCAGCTCTCGCAGTTCATGGACCAGACCAACCCGCTGTCCGAGATCACCCACAAGCGCCGCCTCTCGGCGCTTGGACCCGGTGGTCTGACGCGCGAGCGCGCCGGCTTCGAGGTGCGCGACGTGCATCCGACGCATTACGGCCGCATCTGCCCGATCGAGACGCCGGAAGGCCCGAACATCGGCCTCATCAACTCGCTGGCGACGTTTGCCCGCGTCAACAAGTACGGCTTCATCGAGACGCCCTACCGCAAGGTGCGCGACGGCCGGGTCACCGACGAGGTGATCTATCTGTCCGCCATGGAGGAGGGGAAGTACTCGGTCGCCCAGGCGAACGCGCCGATCGACAAGAACGGCAAGTTCATGGAGGACCTCGTCATCTGCCGTCAGGCAGGCGAGACCCTGCTGCTGCCGGTCGATCGCGTCGACTTCATGGACGTGTCGCCGAAGCAGCTCGTGTCGGTCGCGGCCGCCCTCATCCCGTTCCTCGAGAACGACGACGCCAACCGCGCCCTCATGGGCTCGAACATGCAGCGTCAGGCCGTGCCGCTGGTGAAGGCCGATGCGCCCTTCGTCGGCACCGGCATGGAGTCGGTCGTGGCCCGTGACTCGGGCGCCGCCATCGCCGCCCGCCGCACCGGCGTCGTCGACCAGGTGGACGCCACCCGTATCGTCATCCGCGCCACGGAAGATCTCGACCCGACCAAGTCGGGCGTCGACATCTACCGCCTGATGAAGTTCCAGCGCTCGAACCAGTCGACCTGCATCAACCAGCGTCCGCTGGTGCGCGTCGGCGACATCGTCAAGAAGGGCGAGATCCTGGCCGACGGCCCCTCGACCGACCTCGGCGATCTGGCGCTCGGCCGCAACGTGCTCGTCGCGTTCATGCCGTGGAACGGCTACAACTTCGAGGACTCCATCCTGCTCTCCGAGCGGATCGTGAAGGAGGACGTGTTCACCTCCATCCACATCGAGGAGTTCGAGGTCTCGGCCCGCGACACCAAGCTCGGTCCGGAGGAGATCACGCGCGACATTCCGAACGTGTCGGAAGAGGCGCTGAAGAACCTCGACGAGGCCGGCATCGTCTATATCGGCGCGGAAGTGCAGGCGGGTGACATCCTCGTCGGCAAGATCACGCCGAAGGGTGAGAGCCCGATGACGCCGGAGGAAAAGCTCCTGCGCGCCATCTTCGGCGAGAAGGCCTCGGACGTGCGCGACACCTCGCTGCGCGTGCCCCCGGGCGTTACCGGCACCATCGTCGAAGTGCGCGTGTTCAACCGCCACGGCGTCGACAAGGACGAGCGCGCCATGGCGATCGAGCGCGAGGAGATCGAGCGTCTCGCCAAGGACCGCGACGACGAGCAGGCGATCCTCGACCGCAACGTCTACGGCCGCCTTGCGGAAGTGCTGGACGGCAAGACCGGCATCTCCGGCCCCAAGGGCTTCAAGAAGGACACGGCGCTGAGCCGCGACCTTCTGGCGGAGTATCCGCGCGGTCAGTGGTGGGCCTTCGGCGTTGCCGACGACGCGCTCATGGCCGAGATCGAGGCCATGCGGAAGCAGTACGACGAGTCCAAGCGCCGCCTCGAGCAGCGCTTCCTGGACAAGGTCGAAAAGCTGCAGCGCGGCGACGAACTGCCTCCGGGCGTGATGAAGATGGTTAAGGTCTTCATCGCCGTGAAGCGCAAGATCCAGCCGGGCGACAAGATGGCCGGCCGTCACGGCAACAAGG
>CAZEZD010000565.1:0-1815 GCA_964516115.1 uncultured Hyphomicrobiales bacterium | reverse complement strand
TTGAACTGCTGCTGCAGCGACCGGTCGCCGCCAGGCCTGGCGAGAAGGATGCGCAACTGCTGCGCCACGCGCTCGACCGTGATGGCCGGATCGGGCTGGCCGTCCTCGACGAGGCTCGGCGGATCGTCGGGAATCGCGGCGAAGTCGGCTTCGGTCGGCTGCGGAATGGCGGGAGCCTGGACCGTCTCAGGCGCCTCGTCATCGGCATTGGGCGCTTCGGCGAGGATGGGCGAGGCCGGAAAGGCTGCGAGGCCGAAGTCCTGCGGCGCCAGCGGGCCGACCCGGTCGAGCGGCGGCTTCGGGATGGCGAGATCGACCTCCCATCCTGCAAGGCCGGATGTCTCCGATGCGCCCGCCTGCGGGATCACCAGTCCGCCTGCCCCGATCAGGGCGCAAGCTAGGAGAGCCGACCGCAGGCGCATCTTCATTTCCCCCGACCCCTCGTGCGATTCCCGTCCCGGAACGCAGCGTGTCCAACGTGACATTTTTCGATCATGCACAGCGTCCCCGATCAAGCCACGAAGGCTTGAGCGGCGCCGAAAGCAGGGCTGGCGATGCGTCGCGGTCACACCTCCTCCGGCACGTCAACCGGCTCCTCAAGCCCCAGATCCTTGAGTTTGCGGTACAGGGTCGAACGGCCAATGCCGAGCCGGCGCGCCACCTGCGACATTTGCCCGCGATAGTGCTCGATGGCGAATTTCAGCGCGTCGGTTTCGATCTGCTCCATCGGCCGGACATGTCCCGCCTCGTCGACCAGCGCGATGGATGCGCCGGGTAAGATCATCGCGGGCTGGTGCAGCATGGCCGGCTGGGTCGCCGGCGAGGCCATGACGGGAGCGGGCGCCAGGGGAACGACGACCTCGTAGCCGTCGACCTGCGCGGCGATCTGCGGGAAGTCGGCGACCGACAGTTCGTCGCCGTCGCACAGGACGACGGCGCGGAAGACGGCATTCTCCAACTGCCGGACGTTGCCGGGCCAGGGATAGGCGCCGAGCAGGCCGAACACGGCCGGCTGTACGCCGCGGATGCGCTTGCCCTCCTCCGCCGCGATGCGCGCGAGAAAATGCCGGACGAGATCGGGAATGTCCTCGGCGCGCTCGCGCAGCGGCGGCAGGGTCATCGGGAAGACGCAGAGGCGATAATAGAGGTCCTCGCGGAAGCGCCCCTCCTTCACCGCCTTGATCAGATCGCGGTTGGTGGCCGAGATGATTCGGTTGTCGACCTTCACCGCGCGCTTCGCGCCGACGGGATCGACCTCGCCCTCCTGGATGGCGCGCAGGAGCTTCACCTGCGTCTCCAGCGGCAGCTCGCCCACCTCGTCGAGGAACAGCGTTCCGCCATGGGCCTCGACGAACTTGCCGGTGTGCTTGTCGGTCGCGCCGGTGAAGGCCCCCTTCTCGTGGCCGAAGAGGATGCTCTCCACGAGGTTCTGCGGGATGGCGCCGCAGTTCACCGCCACGAAGGGCTTGGCGCGCCGTTCGCCCGAGCCGGCGATGGCGCGCGCCAGCAGCTCCTTGCCGACGCCGCTCTCGCCCTCGATCATTACTGGAATCATCGAGCCGGCGGCCTTCTCGGCCATCTTCAGGAGCGGCTGCATCCGGGGCGAGCGGGTGACGATGTCCTTGAAGGTCAAGGTACCCTCGGCCTTGCGCTTCAGGCGCTGGACCTCGGCGACCAGCGCCTCGGTCTTCAGGGCGTTCTTGATCGATACGGCGAGTCGCTCGCCGCCGACCGGCTTGACGACGAAATCGCTCGCGCCCGCGCGCATGGCGTTGACGACGGTGTCGATCCCGCCCTGGCTGGTCTGGACGATGA
>CAZEZD010000564.1:0-1827 GCA_964516115.1 uncultured Hyphomicrobiales bacterium | reverse complement strand
TCATCGAGCAGCAGGTGGTGCCCGGCGCCAACCACTTCTTCGAGAACACCATCGACCCGCTGATGGAGGTCGTCGGCGGCTATCTCGACAAGCGCCTGGGGAAACAGGACGCGGCGGAGTGACACGGCGCTTGCGGGGTCGTCCGACTCCGCTTAAAGCCCGGGGCTTATGACCCACGACCCTTCGTCCTTCGTGCTGAAGCGCCGGCACTTGCTCGGGATCGAGGGGCTTTCCCCTCAGGAAATCACCGGGCTTCTCGATCTCGCCGAGGAATTCGTCACCCTCAACCGGCAGATCGAGAAGAAGCGCACGTCCTTGCGCGGGCGCACGCAGATCAACCTCTTCTTCGAGGCCTCGACACGCACCCAGTCCTCGTTCGAACTCGCAGGCAAACGCCTCGGCGCCGACGTCATGAACATGTCGGTGGCGCAGTCCTCCATCAAGAAGGGCGAGACGCTGATCGACACGGCACTGACCCTCAACGCCATGCACCCCGACATCCTGATCATGCGCCATGCCGCGTCGGGGGCGGTGGAACTTCTGGCGAAGAAGGTCGACTGCTCCGTGGTCAATGCCGGCGACGGCACGCACGAGCATCCGACCCAGGCCCTGCTCGACGCCCTCACCATCCGCCGCAACAAGGGCCGTATCGAGCGCCTGACGGTCGCCATCTGCGGTGATATCCTGCATTCGCGCGTCGCCCGCTCCAACATCATCCTCCTGAACGCGATGCAGGCGCGTGTCAGGGCCATCGGCCCCTCAACCCTCCTGCCGGCCGCCGCCGAACGCCTCGGCGTCGAGGTCTATCGCGACATGAAGGAGGGCCTCAAGGACGTCGACATCGTCATGATGCTGCGCCTCCAGCGCGAGCGCATGAACGGCTCCTTCGTGCCCTCGGTGCAGGAGTACTTCCACTATTTCGGCCTCGACGAGGCCAAGCTCCGCTATGCGAAGCCCGATGCGCTGGTCATGCATCCCGGCCCGATGAACCGCGGGGTCGAGATCTCGACCGCGGTGGCGGACGGTGCCCAGTCGCTGATCCGCGAGCAGGTGGAAATGGGCGTCGCCGTGCGCATGGCGGTGCTCGAAGCCCTCGCCCGCAACCTGCCGAACGCGTGAGGGCGCCATGCCGAAGACCGACATGCGCCCCTTCCTCCTCACCAACGCCCTGCTGGTCGATCCGGCCGCGGGCACCGAAACCATGGGCGGGCTGCTCGTCCGCGACGGGCTCATCGCCGACGCCGGGCCGCACCTGACCGCCGGTGCGGTCGGCCCCGACATCGACGTCCGCGACTGCGGCGGGCGGGTCGTCGCGCCCGGCCTCATCGACATCCGCTGCTTCGTCGGCGAGCCCGGCTACGAATATCGCGAGACCATTGCCTCGGCGACCGCCGCGGCGGCGGCGGGCGGCGTCACCACCATCGTCTGCCAGCCGGCGACCGATCCGGTCATCGACGACCCGGCCATCGTCGACTTCCTGCTGCGCCGCGCCCGCGACACCGGCATCGTGCGCGTCCACCCCATGGCGGCTCTCACCAAGAAGCTCGCGGGACGCGAGATGACGGAGTTCGGCCTGCTGCAGGCCGCCGGTGCCGTGGCCTTCACCGATGGGGCGCGGTCGGTCACCGACGCGCTCGTCATGCGCCGCGCCATGACCTATGCGCGCGACTTCGATGCGCTCATCGTTCACCACACCGAGGACCCCGCACTCGTGGGCGAGGGCGTCATGAACGAGGGCGAGTTCGCCTCGCGCCTCGGGCTCGGCGGCATCCCGGTCGAGGCCGAGACCATCATGCTCGAGCGCGACACGCGCCTCGTGAAGCTGAC
>CAZEZD010000563.1:0-1830 GCA_964516115.1 uncultured Hyphomicrobiales bacterium | reverse complement strand
ACTGGATCGGCAAGCCCGGCGCCATTCTCGCCGATCTCCTGATGCAGCTCTTCGGCCTCGCGGCCATCGTCCTGCTCGCCGTCTCGGCCATCTGGGGCTGGCTCATGCTCCGGGCGCGGCCCTTCGATCGCGAGGGCTTGCGCGTTCCGCTCGGGATCGGCGCGGCCATGGTGCTGGCCGTTGCTGTCTCGCTGATCCCGCCCCCGGCCGGATGGCCGCTGCCGACCGGCATCGGCGGCGTTGTCGGCGACGGCGGCATCACCGTTCTGTCGACCCTGTTCGGCCGGATGCAGGGCCTGACCCGCATCATCGCCCTGTCGACTATCGCGGGCATGGGTCTCGCGCTGCTGGCCGCTGCCGTCGGGCTCATCCTGAGGCCCGAGCCGGAGACGCTGGAGGAGGAACTCGATCGCGTCGCCCCCAGGGCGCGTCGTCCGAGCGATGAGGATAGCGAGCCCGGCCTCGTTGGCGGCATGGTCTCCAGCGCCGTCGGCGCCGTCGCCCACGGCATGCTCTCCACCAGGGCGCGCCTTGCCCGCATGGTGGCGGAAGCCCCCCAGACAGCGCGTGTCGCCGCGGGCGCCCCTGCAGAGGGTGCGGAGGCGAGTGCCGGCCCCGGCCTTGCCGCGCGGGCGAAGGCCTTCTTCACCGAACCCGACGATGACGGCCTGCCCGCGTCGCGCCGCTCCTCGGGCGTGCGCCGCGAGCCCGTGCTCGAGGCGGCCCCGGATCGCCTGCCGCGCACCTATCACGCCCCACTCGACGGCCGTGTCCGCCCGGAGGACCCCGATGAGATCGCCGCGCCGGACATCGCGCCGGCGGACGACGTCGAGGACGAGCGGCCGCTGCCGTCGGCGTCGCCTGCCGCCAGGGTCGGGCCGCGCATCCATGCGCCCGCCCCGACCCCGCGCCCCGTCGCGATCCAGCAGAAGCTGCCGCTTCCGCCGCCGGAGGGAGTGGACGACACCTACGAACTGCCGCCGCTCGACCTCCTGACCGAGCCGAAGCCGTCCGAGCGCGACGCCTCCATGTCGATGGAGGTGCTGCAGGAGAACGCCGCGACGCTCGCCTCGACGCTCGACGATTTCGGCGTGCGCGGCGAGATCATCAACGTGCGTCCGGGCCCGGTGGTCACGCTCTACGAACTGGAGCCTGCCCCCGGCACCCGCTCCAACCGCGTCATCGGCCTTGCCGACGACATCGCCCGCTCCATGTCGGCCATCTCGGCGCGCGTCGCCCTCGTCGCCGGCCGCAACGCCATCGGCATCGAGCTGCCGAACGCCAAGCGCGAGAATGTGCTGCTGCGCGAGATGCTGGCGAGCCAGGATTTCATCACCGCCAAGGAAAAGCTGCCGATCGCGCTCGGCAAGACCATCGGCGGCGATCCGGTCATCGCAGACCTTGCCAAGATGCCGCACCTGCTGGTCGCCGGCACCACCGGCTCGGGCAAGTCGGTCGCCATCAACACCATGATCCTGTCGCTGCTCTACCGACTGCGGCCGGACCAGTGTCGCCTGATCATGGTCGATCCGAAGATGCTGGAACTCTCCATCTACGACGGCATTCCCCATCTGCTGACGCCCGTCGTCACCGACCCGAAGAAGGCGGTCGTGGCGCTGAAATGGGCGGTCCGGGAGATGGAGGAGCGCTACAAGAAGATGTCGAAGCTCGGCGTGCGCAACATCGATGGCTTCAATGCCCGTATGGCGCAGGCCAAGGCCAAGGGTGAGGTGCTGACCCGCACCGTGCAGACGGGTTTCGACCGCGAGACGGGGGAGGCCATCTACGAGCAGGAGGAGATGGGCCTCGAGCCGATCCCCTACATCGTCG
>CAZEZD010000562.1:0-1841 GCA_964516115.1 uncultured Hyphomicrobiales bacterium | reverse complement strand
GAAGTCACAGGAGGTCAAGGTCGATCCGCTCCGCGTCATCGAGGCCGTAACCGCCGGCGTCGCCTTTCTCGCTGCGCGTACGATCATCCTTGCCCGCGGTCAGGTACACGGTTTGACAACAGGCGCGGGCATGTGGCTCGCCGGCGCCATCGGACTCGCCTGCGGGCTCGGCTACTGGAAGATCGCGCTGTTCGGCACCATCCTCAATGTCGTTGTGCTGACCGCGCTCTACGTGGTCGAGCGCCAGACCGGATTGTGTTCCCCGTTAGGACCTACCGGACATGTTCCCCGTCAGGACCTACCGGACACTTTGAGCTGATTGCGTAAGAGATGGTTTCCGGCTCATCGTCAACCCGAGGAGGGACACGATGAGACAAAGAGACAAGCAGGTTCCGAAGAGCGCGGAGGAGACCGTCAGGGACATCCGTCGCGCGACCAGGCGGCAGTTCTCGGCCGAGGAGAAGATCCGCATCGTTCTCGAAGGCTTGCGCGGCGAGGACAGCATCGCCGAGCTTTGCCGCAAGGAAGGCATCGCCCAGAACCTCTACTACCGCTGGTCCAAGGAGTTCCTCGAAGCCGGCAAGAAGCGGCTCGCCGGCGACACCGCCCGCGAGGCCACCTCCGACGAGGTCAAGACGCTCCGTGCCGAAGCCCGCCAGCTCAAGGAGGCGCTGGCCGAGGCCACCCTCGAAAACCGGCTTCTGAAAAAAAGCGTGATCGCGGATGGGGAGGACGGCGAATGAGATACGCCGCTTCCGAAAAGCTCGAGATCGTCAGAACCGTCGAGACTTCGCACCTCCCCGTCAGGCGCACGCTCGACAAGATCGGCATCCCCAAGACGACCTTCTACGCCTGGCTCGACCGCTACGCGACCGGCGGTCTCGATGGCCTCGAGGATCATCGACCGAGGCCGAAGCGCGTCTGGAACCGCATTCCCGATGACGTGCGCGAGAGGATCGTCCAACTCGCCCTCGACGAGCCCGATCGCTCCCCGCGCGAGATTGCCGTCGCCTTCACCGACCGTGAGCGCTCGTTCGTCTCGGAAGCCAGCGTCTATCGGCTCCTGAAGGCTCGTGGTCTCGTCACCAGCCCTGCCTTCATCGTTATGAAAGCGGCTGACACCTTTGCCAACCCCACCACGGCCGTCAACCAGCTCTGGCAAACTGACTTCACCTACCTCAAGGTCATCGGTTGGGGCTGGTTCTACCTGTCGACCGTCCTCGACGACTTCTCACGCTACATCGTCGCCTGGAAACTCTGTACGACGATGGCGGCCAGCGATGTCACCGCGACGCTGGATCTGGCCTTGCAGGCCTCAGGTCTCGATCAGACCGAGACCGATCGTCGGCCACGACTCCTCTCGGACAACGGTCCGTCCTACGTCGCCAACGATCTGTCCGAATGGCTCGTGAGCCAGGGCATGCGGCACACCCGCGGCAAACCCTATCACCCGATGACCCAGGGCAAGATCGAGCGCTGGCACCTCTCATTGAAAAGCCGAATCCTGCTCGAAAACTACTTCCTTCCAGGCGATCTCGAACGTGCGATCACCGACTTCGTCGAGCACTATAATCATCGCCGCTATCACGAGAGCCTGGACAACCTCACCCCGGCCGACGTCTACTTCGGCCGCGGCGCCCGCATCCGGAAACGACGCGAGAAGATCAAGCGACGAACCATCGAGCAGCGCCGCCGACAGCACTTCAACGCAGCAGCATGAGTGTCAACCAGATGGGCCGAACACTCTCTTAGTTCAAACGCTCAACTGTCCCGAAAACCCTGACGACGGACACCAGCCGCCGAGGCTGAGACGGATGTTGAAGGGGAAGCTCAGCGCGTGC
>CAZEZD010000561.1:0-1864 GCA_964516115.1 uncultured Hyphomicrobiales bacterium | reverse complement strand
CCCGCCTCTCCGACGCGCTCTATTTCTGGGAGACGGACCAGAAGCCGCTGCCGGATTTCGAGACCGCGGCGGAGAAGCCGCTGGACCAGCGCATGGCGAAGCTCCGCGCCCTGAACGTCGTCTTCCACGAGAAGCTCGGCACGCAAGGCGAGCGCGTCGAGCGCATCAAGGCGCTGGCCCGCCACATCGCACCGCTGGTCGGCTCCGATCCGGACCTCGCGGGGCGCGCGGCGGAGCTCGCCAAAGCCGACCTGATGACCGAGGTCGTCGGCGAGTTCCCCGAGGTGCAGGGCCTGATGGGCCGGAAATATGCGCTGTTGCAGGGCGAGCACGAGAGCGTCGCGGCGGCCATCGAGGATCACTACAAGCCGCAGGGGCCGAGCGACCGCGTGCCGACGGACAGGGTGGCGGTGGCCGTGGCGCTGGCCGACAAGCTGGACACGCTGGTGGGCTTCTGGGCCATCGACGAGAAGCCGACGGGGTCGAAGGACCCGTTCGCGCTACGCCGGGCTGCGCTGGGCGTGATCAGATTGGTGTTGGAGAATGGGCTCAACCTGCCCATTCTACCAGCCACTCACGCGGCAATTCAGGAACTTGCCCAGCGCGAGTTCGCGCAAATGCAGAAAATTCACGAATTCTCCGGCTCACCGTCAGAACAAAGGGAATTCTTGGATCACCACGGCATTCCAATGATCCGAGGGTTTTCTCCGGAAACAGGGGTCACGTCACAGGTCTCAGGTTTTCCGAGCTTCTTCAAGTTTACGTGGTTTTCGCAGAGCATATTCTCGAAAGCTGTTCAACTCTTCCCCATTTGGTCCAAAGAATACACCCCTCCCCAGAAGGATCACGACCTCCTCTCCTTCTTCCACGACCGCCTCAAGGTCCTCCTGCGCGACCAGGGCCAGCGCCATGACCTCGTCGATGCCGTGCTGGCCTCCGGCGAGGGCAATGACGACCTCCTGCTCGTCGTCCGCCGCGTCGAGGCGCTCGCCGCCCTGCTCGGCACCGAGGACGGCAAGAACCTTCTCGCCGGCACCAAGCGCGCCATGAACATCCTGCGCATCGAGGAGAAGAAGGACGGCCGCAGCTTCGACGGCGCGCCGGACGCCGCCCTCGTCCACGAGAAGGGCGAGCCGGAGGAGCGGGCGCTCTACAACCTCTTGCAGTCAGCCGCGGCGCACGCCCGCGACCACGTGGGCAGGGAAGACTATGCCGGCGCGATGAAGGCGCTCGCCGAACTCCGCCCGGCCGTCGACGCCTTCTTCGACAAGGTGACGGTCAATGCCGAAGACCCCGCGCTGCGCGAGAACCGGCTGAAGATCCTCAACCAGCTGCGCGCCGCAACGGCGACGGTCGCAGACTTCTCGAAGATCGAGGGCTGAGGGGGCTCACAGCCCCTTCCCTTCCCTCAGCACCGCCTCGGCCTCCGGTGTCGGCCTTCCCTCGCCGTCCTGCAGCACCAGGCCGGGCAGGATGGCGGTCGGCGCGCGCGAGCCCTTGGTGCCGGTGGCGATGAGGCGCACGGCGGGTGCGCCGGGCTTCGGATGGATGGGGCGCAGGGTGATGCCGCCGAAGCGGCCCTTCATGGCGGCGATCAGCGCCTCGGGGCGGTCGGCGCGATGGATCAGCGTCACCGTGCCGCCCGGCCGCAATACCGCCACCGCCGTGCGCAGGAAGCCGGCGAGCATGTCGTCGCCGCCGGAATGGGCAAGGCGCCGCGCCGCGCCGGGCGAGCCGCGATGGCGGGGCGCGTCGTGGAACGGCGGATTGGTCATCACCCGGTCGATGGCGCCGACGATGAGGCCCGCTTTCTCGCGCGGCGCCCCGCGCGTCAGCGCATCCATGACGAGGACGCGGGTGCGGT
>CAZEZD010000560.1:0-1868 GCA_964516115.1 uncultured Hyphomicrobiales bacterium | reverse complement strand
CAGGCCGTCCGGATGGCGGCGATGCAGGAAGACTACATGCGGGGATCGCAGGGCAATGATGCCTCCGCGTGGAAGGTCTGCCGCAGCCTCTGGCCGCAGGGCACGCCCTACTACAGCGGCGAACAGGAAGACCTGATGCCGCAGTCGATCGACAAGGCGAAGGAGGCCCTGAAGGCCTCCGGCTATGCCGGCGAGAAGGTGGTGATCATCAACCCGACCGACTTCCCGGACATCGGCCCGCTCGGGCAGGTGACCGCCGATATCCTCCAGAAGATGGGCATGAACGTCGATCTCGCCGAGACCGACTGGGGCACCGTGATCCAGCGCCGTGGCAGCCGCGAATCGACCGACAAGGGCGGCTGGAGCATCTTCCACACGACCGGTCCGGCCGCAGGCTGGGGCACGCCGGCGACCTCGCTGCTGGTGCGCGGACAGGGCGCGCGTGGCTGGTTCGGCTGGTGGGACAGCCCGAAGGCCGAGGCGCTCACCGAGGAATGGCTTTACGCGCCCGATGCAGCCGGCCAGCAGAAGGCGGCGAAGGAGCTCGGCCGTCTCGCCCTCGAGGAGGTCGCGACCGTTCCGCTCGGCCAGTTCACGTTGCGCACGGCCTATCGCAAGACCCTGACGGGCATGCCGCACGGCTCGGCGCCCTATCCGTGGAGCATCAAGCGGGCCTGACGGCTGGACGCTTCGCCCGTTTCAGCAGACGACAATGAACGGCCGGGCCTCGCGCCCGGCCTTTTCGTTGTCGGGCACGGTCAGATGTGTGAGCCGTCGCGCGCCTTGTCGCCGCCGGGGGACGTCGCTGGCGGAGCGGGGTCCAGCGGCTCGAAGGGGGAGGATGTCGCGGTTGCCGTGTGCGGCACCGGCGCAGCACGGGACTCGCCCGTCACCTCGCTGATGATCCCGCGGGCGATCTCGCGCTCGCCCATGATGACGGTGCCGGCGCCGAGGCTCGTCAGGTGCTCGACCTCCGCGTCCGAGTGCGCGCGCGCGATGATGGTCAGCTGCGGATTGGCCGCCCTGGCCGTTTCGACGATCTGGCCGGCCTCGAAGGCATTGGGAATGGCCACGATGAGCCGCCGCGCGCCCGCGACATTGGCGCTGCCGAGGATCTCGCCGCGCACGGCATTGCCCGAGATCGTCTCGACCCCGTCGTCCCTGAGCCGGCCCTGCGGCCTCGCCGCGTCCTCGATGACGAGATAGGGCAGGGCCTTCTCCTTCAGCGCCTGCCCGACCAGGCTGCCGACGCGGCCATAGCCGACGAGGATGGTATGGTCGGTGAGGGCGGTGGTCTGCGGTTCTTCCTCGTCTTCAGCGGGCGGCGGGGGTGACACCGGGGCCGGCGTGTCGGCGGGGGCGGGCGGCGTCGCCGTCGCCCCCTGATCGAGCCGCCGCTTGATCCAGCCGACACCGGCGAAGACGGCGGGATTGAGCATGATGGACAGGATGGCGCCGGCCAGGATCAGGTCGCGACCCTGTTCGGGCAGGAGCTTCAGGCCGACGCCCAACTCGGCGAGAATGAAGGAGAACTCGCCGATCTGCGCCAGCGAGGCGGAGATCGTCAGCGCCGTGCCCGTCGGATAGCGGAAGGCGATGACGATCAGGAAGGCGGCCAGCGACTTGCCGATGACGATGATGAACAGCGTCGCCAGGATCGGCCAGGCGCCGGTCATGAGGCTCCACGGGTTGAACAGCATGCCGACGGACACGAAGAACAGCACGGAGAAGGCGTCGCGCAGCGGCAGCGATTCCTCCGCCGCCCGGTGGCTGAGTTCGGATTCGCTCATGATCATGCCGGCAAAGAACGCTCCGAGCGCGAAGGAGACGCCGAAGAGCTTGGCGGCGCCGAAGGCCACCCCCAGTGC
>CAZEZD010000559.1:0-1877 GCA_964516115.1 uncultured Hyphomicrobiales bacterium | reverse complement strand
CCAGCCATCACGATCAGGATCTCCTCCTGAAAGAGGTGCCGGTGTCGCCGTGACGACCGGTCGCCCGGCTTCACGGTCTGGATGATGAGGCCGACCCTGTCGCTGCCGAGCGTGCGGCCGACATCCGTCATCCTCCCGCCGATGCCGGCTTCGAACCGGTAGTCGAAGGGCTTGATGTCGGTGATGGCGACGCGGCGCAGCGGCATCAGGACCTCAGAACGGCAGCTTCATGCCTGGCGGCAGCGGCAGGCCGCCGGTGACGCCCTTCATCTTCTCCTGCGCGACGACCTCGGCCTTGCGGCGGGCGTCGGCATGGGCGGCGACGATCAGGTCCTCGACGATCTCCTTCTCGTCGGCCTTCAGGAGCGAGGGATCGACGGAGATGCTCCTGAGGTCGCCCTTCACGGTGAGGCTGACGGTGACCATGCCGCCACCGGCGGTGCCCTGCACCTCGGTGCGCTCCATGTCGGCCTGCGCCTCCTGGAGCTTGGCCTGCATGGCCTGTGCCTGTTTCATCAGGCCCATGATGTCCTTCATGGCGAGTATCCTTCGCTGTGATCAGAAGTCGTCGTCCCAGGGGTCGACGGGTTCCCAGTTGCCGTCCGGATCGTCGTCGCCCGACACGGCCGCCGGTGCGGCCTCGGCTTCCCCCGCGCCCTCGAGCGGGCGCACGGCGACAATCTCGGCCCCGGGAAATTTCGCCAGGATCGCCTGGACGCTCGGATGGGCGAGAACGCCCCGCTCGCGGTCGGCCTGTTCGGTGGCGAGGCGCTCGCGCACCGTCGGCTCGCCCTCCTCGGAGGAAATGGTGACGATCCAGCGCCGTCCGGTCCAGTCGGTCAGCTTCTTCTGCAGGTCCCCGGCAAGGGTCGGGGCGGCATTGCGGGTGGGGCGGAAGTCGAGCCGGCCGTCCTCGCAGCGCACGAGGTGCATGTCGCCCTCGAGCTGCTGCTTCAGCCGCACGTCGCGCTTCTCGGCGCAGAGCTTGATGATCTCGGCAAGGGTGCCAAGCGCGAGATGGGGCTGCGCCTGCGGG
Organism: uncultured Hyphomicrobiales bacterium; assembly: GCA_964516115.1. Classification (GTDB taxonomy): domain Bacteria; phylum Pseudomonadota; class Alphaproteobacteria; order Rhizobiales; family Phreatobacteraceae; genus Phreatobacter. The sequence goes on along the minus strand of CAZEZD010000559.1, from coordinate 841 downwards.
GCCGGCTGTTCGCGCATGGCGACGGGGGCGCCTTCGGGCCGGGCGACCTGCTGAAGGCGCGGAGCACCGCCGGCGGCGGCGACCTGTGCGCTCGCGCCTCCGCCATTGCCGCCCGAGGGCAGGCGGGGGGCGCCGCCGCCGATGCCTGAGCCGTCTGCCAGCATGCGTAGCGCCTCGTCGGGGGTCGGCAGGTCCGCCGCATAGGCAATGCGAACGAGCACCATGTCGGCCGAGGCCAGGGGCTTGGGCGAGCGCGCCACCTCCTCGATGCCCTTCATCAGCATCTGCCAGGCGCGGGCGAGGACGCGATGGGAGAGGCGCGCGGCGAAGTCGCGGCCGCGCTTGCGCTCCGTCTCGGAGAAGGCGACGTCGTCGGCGGCTGCGGGGGCGACCTTCACGCGGGTGACGAAATGGACGAACTCGGCAAGTTCGGCGAGCACGATCCCGGGGTCCGCCCCGTCGTCGTACTGGCCCTTGAACTCGGCCATGGCGCTGGCGACGTCGCCCTTCATGACGTGCTCGAACAGGTCGATGATGCGGGCGCGGTCGGCGAGGCCGAGCATGCGGCGGACATTGTCGGCCTCCACCGTTCCCGCGCCGTGGGCGATGGCCTGGTCGAGGATGGAGAGGCTGTCGCGCACCGAGCCCTCGCCGGCGCGGGCGATGAGGCCCAGCGCATCGGGTTCGATGGCGACGCCTTCCTTCTCGCAGATGCCGGCGAGGTGCTTCACCAGCACGTCGGCTTCGACGCGCCGGAGATCGAAGCGCTGGCAGCGGGAGAGCACGGTCACCGGAACCTTGCGGATCTCGGTGGTGGCGAACATGAACTTCACATGGGCCG
>CAZEZD010000558.1:0-1880 GCA_964516115.1 uncultured Hyphomicrobiales bacterium | reverse complement strand
ACGACTTCATCGAGAACGGCATCGTCAACACCGGCCGCATGCACCCGGTCATGCGCGGCGGCTACGACCAGTATTTCCATGTGGGCAGCGAACAGATGTTCAGGATGACCCGCCCGCCCGGCGGCGGCAACTTCAACGAGCGGCGCTGATCCGCGCGCGCTCGCGGCGCTGGACGAGAAGAGCGGCGGCAAGCCCGACAAGGCCGATGCCGCCGACGGGGAGGGGGATGAGCAGGGCCACGAGACCGTAGAGGCTTTCGGGCCTCACCCCGGGTATCGTCCATCCGTGAAACTGGACGAGGACCTGGGCGACCGTCGCCGCCAGGAATGCCGCCTCGACCAGCACGACGATCGCCAGCGTCGCGACGGTGAGCCGGTATGCCGCGGGCGTGGCGATGAAGCGCCGCGCCAGCCAGGCGAGGAGCGCCAGGGGCGCCAGGTTCCATCCCAGCAGGCCGAGCGACAGCAGCGGCTCCGCGGCGCTGCCGCAGAGCAGGACGGTGGCAAAGGCGATCACGGCGCCCCCGCCGGCGAGCATCGCCGTCGCGCGGTGGCGTGGTGGGGGCGGGGAGTGCGACATGGCGTCGGTCATGCCGGTGAGTGGCTCGCGGCGGCCAGAAGGTTCAACCCGCTCCGGCTCCCTCAGCCCTCGTTCGGAATGTTGAGCACCGTGCCGCAGGCCTTGCAGTGGACGGCGTCGGGCTCGTGGCGCTGCAGGCCGCAGGTCGGGCAGGGGTGGCGCACCTTGGTCGGCCGGAACAGCACCTGCGCGAGACGCAGGAACAGCGTCACGCCAAAAATCATGATGGTGACGGAAATCAGCCGTCCGGGCGTGCCGGGAAGGGTGATGTCGCCGTAGCCGGTGGTCGTCAGGGACGTGACGGTGAAATAGAGCGCATCGACATAGTTGGCGATGCCGGGATTTGTTTGGTGCTGCGTCGCATAGACGATGCCCGTCATGATGAAGATGAAGACGCAGAGGTTCGTCGCCGCGAAGATGATCTCCTGGTTCTTGCGGAAGAAGGCGCTGTCGCCGCGCAACTGCTTGACGAGCTGATAGGTCCGCATCAGCCGCAGGGTCCGCAGAACCCGGAAGAAACCCGCGCCCTCGCCGGTGATCGGCGCCAGGAACGAGATGATGGCGATGATGTCGGCCCAGGTCAGCGGGTGTGACAGTTCGCGCCACGGCCGTCGCGCGATCCACATCCGCGCCAGGAAGTCCGTCAGGGCGACGAGGCCGATGAGGAAATCGATGATCTCGAATGCCAGGCGGCGCTGCATGAAGGACGTCGCGACGACGAAGGAGATGGTGACAAGGTCGAAGGCGAGCAGCCCGTAGCGGAAACGTTCGGCCCGCTCGGTCTCGGCCTCGTAGAGTTCGCGCACGCGCTCCTTGAGCGGGGCGGGCTGGAACTGTTCGGCGTGAGGTGAAGACGACGTCATGGGTGGTCCCGGAGCCTTGTCGCCTGTTCTCGCCCGAAAGGCTTGATCCCTGCAACCGGGCGCGCCACCATCCGCCGGAGGGCCCGCGCGGGCCAGTCCTGACGGGAGCGCATCCATGAATCGAAGGACCCTGTTCGCCGCCGCCCTGGCCGTGGTCGGAGCGACCGTCGGCGTCGGCTATGCTCTCGCGCAGGAGAAGCTGAAGATCGGCTTCGTCTATGTCGGTCCCGTCGGCGACCATGGCTGGACCTTCCAGCACGACATCGGCCGTCAGGCGGTGGAGCGCCAGTTCGGCAGCCGCGTCGAGACGACCTTCGTCGAGAAGGTGGCAGAAGGCCCGGACGCCGAGCGCGTCATCGAGCAGCTCGCCCGCACCGGCCACCGGCTGATCTTCACCACGTCCTTCGGCTTCATGGACCCGACCGAGCGCGTCGCCCG
>CAZEZD010000557.1:0-1880 GCA_964516115.1 uncultured Hyphomicrobiales bacterium | reverse complement strand
ACTTCATCACGCCGCACCAGAAGTGGGGCATCCACTCCACCTACACCGACAACCTGATGATGCTGACGCTGTCCCGCGGCGGGCCGATCGTCTGGCTGTCGGAGGTGGATGCGGCGGCAGCCGGCCTCGTCGACAACGACTGGGTCGAGGCGTTCAACAGCAACGGCGCCCTCGTCGCCCGCGCCGTCGTCTCCCAGCGCATGAAGACCGGCACGGTCTTCATGTACCACGCCCAGGAGAAGATCGTGAACGTGCCGGGTTCGGAGACCACCGGCAACCGCGGCGGCATCCACAACTCGGTCACCCGCGCGGTGCTGAAGCCGACACACATGATCGGCGGCTACGCCCAGCTCGCCTACGGCTTCAACTACTACGGCACCATCGGCACCAATCGTGACGAGTTCGTCATCGTTCGCAAGCTCGCGAACGTCGACTGGCTCGAACGCCCCTTCGACGAGGCCAAGGCGCGCCACGGCGCGGCCCCGGCCGTCGCGGCCGAGTGAACAGGAGAACAGAGATGAAGATCCGCGCTCAGATCGCGATGGTGCTGAACCTCGACAAGTGCATCGGCTGTCACACCTGTTCGGTCACCTGCAAGAACGTCTGGACGAACCGCGAAGGCGTCGAATACGCCTGGTTCAACAACGTCGAGACCAAGCCCGGAATCGGTTATCCGAAGGACTGGGAGAACCAGGACCGCTGGAAGGGCGGCTGGAAGCGCAAGTCGAACGGCAAGATCCAGCCGCGCATCGGCTCCAAGTGGCGGGTGCTGGCGAACATCTTCGCCAATCCCGACCTGCCGGAGATCGACGACTACTACGAGCCCTTCACCTTCGACTACGAGCACCTGCAGAAGGCGCCGGAGCTGGAAGCCTTCCCCACGGCGCGGCCGCGCTCGCTGATCACCGGCGAGCGGATGGAGAAGATCGAGTGGGGCCCGAACTGGGAGGAGATTCTCGGCGGCGAGTTCGCCAAGCGCTCGCAGGACAAGAATTTCGACGGCATCCAGAAGGACATCTACGGCCAGTTCGAAAACACCTTCATGATGTACCTGCCGAGGCTGTGCGAGCACTGCCTCAACCCGACCTGCGTCGCCGCCTGTCCCTCGGGCGCCATCTACAAGCGCGACGAGGACGGCATCGTCCTGATCGACCAGGACAAGTGCCGCGGCTGGCGCATGTGCGTCTCGGGCTGCCCCTACAAGAAGATCTACTTCAACTGGAGCTCGGGCAAATCGGAGAAGTGCATCTTCTGCTATCCGCGCATCGAGGCCGGCCAGCCGACGGTGTGTTCGGAGACCTGCGTCGGCCGCATCCGCTATCTCGGCGTGGTGCTCTATGATGCCGACGGCATCGAGAAGGCTGCCTCGACCAAGAACGAGCAGGATCTCTACGAGGAGCAGCTGAAACTGTTCCTCGACCCGAATGATCCGCGGATCATCGAGGAGGCACGCCGCCAGGGCATCCCCGAGAACTGGCTGGAGGCCGCCAAGCGCTCGCCGGTGTGGAAGATGGCGATGGAGTGGAAGATCGCCTTCCCGCTCCATCCCGAATACCGCACCATGCCGATGGTCTGGTACGTGCCGCCGCTCTCGCCGATCCAGTCGGCGGCGGAGGCCGGCAAGATCGGCATCGACGGCGAGATGCCCGACGTGAAGTCGCTGCGCATCCCGGTCAAGTACCTCGCCAATCTCCTGACCGCCGGCAAGGAACAGCCGATCGTCACGGGGCTGGAGCGGATGCTGGCCATGCGTGCCTACATGCGCGCCAAGACCATCGACGGAGTCATCGACGACACCATCGCCCGGCGCGTCGGCATGACCGGTGCGGCGATCGAGGACATGTACCACGTGATGGCGATCGCCAATTACGAGGACCGCT
>CAZEZD010000556.1:0-1888 GCA_964516115.1 uncultured Hyphomicrobiales bacterium | reverse complement strand
CGCAACGCCGAGAAGACCAAGGGCCGCTCGATGGTGATCATCGGCGCCGCCATGAACCACTGGTACCACTCCGACATGAACTACCGCGGCGTGATCAACATGCTCGTCATGTGCGGCTGCATCGGCAAGTCGGGCGGCGGCTGGTCGCACTATGTCGGCCAGGAGAAGCTGCGCCCGCAGTCGGGCTGGGCGCCGCTGGCCTTCGCGCTCGACTGGTCGCGGCCGCCGCGCCAGCAGAACTCAACCTCGGCCTTCTACGTGAACACCGACCAGTGGCGCTACGAGACGGTCACGCCGGAGGAAATCCTCTCGCCGACCGCACCGAAGGGTGACTGGGACGGATCGATCATCGACTACAACATCCGCGCCGTGCGCATGGGCTGGCTGCCGGCCTATCCGACCCTGCAGGAGAACTCGCTGGAGATCGCCGGCAAGGCGGCCGCCGCCGGGCTCGAGGTGAAGGACTATGTCGCCGCGGCGGTGAAATCCGGCGAACTCAACTTCGCCTGGGAGGATCCCGACAACCGGAAGAACTGGCCGCGCAACCTGTTCGTCTGGCGCTCCAATCTGCTGGGGTCGTCCGGCAAGGGCCACGAGTACTTCCTGAAGCACCTCCTCGGCACCACCCACGGCGTGCTCGGCAAGGACCTCGGCAGCACCGGCGGCGTCAAGCCGAAGGAGGTCAAGTGGCGGGACGATGTACCGGAGGGCAAGCTCGACCTGCTGGTGACGCTCGACTTCCGCATGTCCACGACGTGCGTCTATTCGGACATCGTGCTGCCGACGGCCACCTGGTACGAGAAGAACGACCTCAACACCTCCGACATGCACCCCTTCATCCACCCGCTGACGGCGGCCGTGGACCCGGTGTGGGAATCGAAGTCGGACTGGGAGATCTACAAGGGCATCGCCAAGACCTTCTCCAGGGTCGCGCCCGAGGTCCTCGGCGTCGAGAAGGACGTCGTGCTGACCCCGATCATGCACGACAGCCCCGGCGAGATCGCCCAGCCCTTCGATGTCAAGGACTGGAAGAAGGGCGAGATCGAGCCCATCCCCGGCAAGACCATGCCGACGGTGACGGTGGTCGAGCGCGACTATCCGAACCTCTATGCCCGCTTCACCTCCCTCGGCCCGCTCATGGCCAAGGTCGGCAATGGCGGCAAGGGCATGGCCTGGAACACCGAGCACGAGGTCCAGCTGCTGAAGGAGCTGAACGGCGAGCATCGTGACGGCGCCAACAAGGGCCTCGCGAAGATCGAGACCGACATCGACGCCGCCGAGGTCATCCTGATGATGGCGCCGGAGACGAACGGCGAGGTCGCGGTGAAGGCCTGGCAGTCGCTCGGCGGCTTCACCGGCCTCGACCATACCCATCTCGCCACCCCCAAGGAGGACGAGAAGATCCGCTTCCGCGACGTGGTCGCCCAGCCGCGCAAGATCATCTCGTCGCCGATCTGGTCGGGTCTGGAGAGCGAGAAGGTCTGCTACAACGCCGGCTACACCAACGTCCACGAACTGATCCCCTGGCGCACGCTCTCCGGGCGCCAGCAGCTCTACCAGGATCACCTGTGGATGCGGGCCTTCGGCGAGGCGCTCTGCGTCTATCGCCCGCCGGTCGATCTCAAGACGACCAAACCGGTCATCGGCCTGAAGCCCAACGGCAACAAGCAGGTGGTGCTGAACTTCATCACGCCGCACCAGAAGTGGGGCATTCACTCCACCTATACCGACAACCTGATGATGCTGACGCTGTCCCGCGGCGGACCGATCGTCTGGCTGTCGGAAGTGGACGCCGCGGCGGCGGGCATCGTCGACAACGACTGGATCGAGGCCTTCAACAGCAACGGCGCCCTCGTCGCCCGCGCCGTCGTCTCCCAGCGCATGAAGA
>CAZEZD010000555.1:0-1894 GCA_964516115.1 uncultured Hyphomicrobiales bacterium | reverse complement strand
CGCTCCGACATGGTGCGCCTCCTTCCACTGACAGCGTTTCTCTCGACATGCGCCCAGGCGTCTTCCGGCCCGGTTCGGGGCCGGATCATGGGACGAGCGCGGCAGGGCTGGCAAGGGGGCCATGCGACGCCTCTCGGTATTGCCGACCAGCCATGTCCGCCCGGTCCCGGCGCGGCAGGTGACTCAGCGCTGCCGCGATGCTTCCATGCCGGCCAAGCAACAACAGCGCATCGGAGGAACGTCATGGAGAAGAAGATCGTCGCGATCACCGGCGGGGCGTCGGGCATCGGCCTCGCCTCGGCGCGTGCGGCCGTCGCCAGGGGCTGGCATGTCGCCGTCTGCGACCGCGACATCCGGGCGCTGGCCAATGCCGAGACGACGCTCGGCGAGAAGGCAACCTATGCGGCGGTCGACGTCACCGACGAAGCCGCCGTCGACGCCTGGATCGGCGAGGCGGCGGGCCGCGGGCGGCTCATCGGCGTCGTCACCTCGGCCGGCCTCGGCGCCGACGTGCCGGCGCTGGAGACCAGCGTCGAGCTGTTCCAGCGGGTCCATGCGGTCAACGTGCTCGGCACCTTCATCACGGCGCGCGCGGCCGCCCGCATCATGGCCGATGCCGGCGGCGGGTCGATCGTCACCATCGCCTCGGTCTCCGGCGTGCGCGGGTCCAAGGGGCGCGTCGCCTATGGCTCGTCGAAGGCCGCCGTCATCAACATGACGCAGGGGCTGGCCACCGATCTCGCCCATCTCGGCATCCGCGCCAACGCCGTCTGCCCCGGCCCGGTGGAGACGCCGATGGTCGCCGCGATCCATGATCCGGCGACACGCGAGCACTGGGTCAAGCACGTGCCGATGCGCCGCTACGGTTCGGTGGACGAGATCGCCTCGCTCGTCGCCTTCCTGCTCGACGACAGCCAGTCCTCCTACATCACCGGGCAGGCGATTGCCGCCGATGGTGGCTTTGCCGGTGCGGGCCTGACGCGGATCGACACCTGATTTGACCGGTTTTCGGGCAGGTGCGACGACCTGCCATCCGCCGAAGGGCTGAATCGGCCCCGTTTCGCGCGAAACCGCATTGACCCGGCCGTACTCATGAGTAGGTTGCGCTCGTGTCCGGCCCCGTTGCGGCCGGCCGCAAGGAACGCATGGGCGTCGAAGACGGCTGAAGCCGCGCGGCGCCTCCCAGGGAGGAACTGGCGTTGTCGCCATTGCATCCGGTCGCGCCCGTGCGGCCGCCCGCCGCCCGTCTCGATGTCGAGAATCTGTCGCTGCAGTTCGGCGGCGTGAAGGCGCTCGACGGTATCGATCTCTCCGTCGCGCCCGGCTCCATCACCGCGCTGATCGGCCCTAACGGTGCAGGCAAGACCTCCGCCTTCAACTCCATTTCCGGCTTCTACAGGCCGAAGACCGGCACGGTGAAGCTGGACGGCGAGGACATCACCAATGTGCCCGCGCGCGACCGCGCCAAGCTCGGCCTTGCCCGCACCTTCCAGAACATCGCCCTGTTCCGCGGCATGACCGTGCTCGACAACATCAAGCTCGGCCGGCACGCGCACCTGACCACCGGCGTGCTCGACGCCTTCCTCTACTGGGGCAAGGCGCGTCGCGAGGAGATGGAGCTGCGCGCCGAGATCGAGCGCGACGTCATCGACTTCCTCGAACTCGACCATATCCGCAACGTGCCGGCGGCGATCCTGCCCTACGGCCTGCAGAAGAAGGTCGAACTCGCCCGCGCGCTCGCCATGCGGCCGCGCATCCTCATGCTCGACGAACCGGTCGCCGGCATGAACCGCGAGGAGACCGAGGACATGGCCCGCGCCATCCTCGACGTGCGCGACGAATGGGGCGTGACGGTGCTTCTCGTCGAGCACGACATGGGCATGGTCATGGACAT
>CAZEZD010000554.1:0-1903 GCA_964516115.1 uncultured Hyphomicrobiales bacterium | reverse complement strand
CCGCCGCCGATGACGATGATGTCGTAATTGGACATGGGTGACGCCTTTCGTGGGCTCTCGGTCACAGGAACGACAGGCGCGCCGTGCGGGCGCAGTCCTCGTTCATTTCTCCAAACAGGGTGTCGGCCCCGGCGAAGGCCTTGTCGAAGGCCTCGCGCGGCTGCTTGTAGGTGTCGCGGGCGATCGCCAGCAGCTTCCACGAGAGCTGCGTGTAGCGCTCGCGGATGGCATCGTCGCGGAAGTTGGCGAGGAAGGTGCCGAGCGCGCCGAACCTGAACACGCTCGCCTCCACCTCGCGCTGCACCAGCGGTTCCGCTGCATCGGCGGCGCGACCGGAGGCCGCCGCCTCGTGCATGGCATAGGTCCGCATCTTGATCTGGAAATAGGCGTCGATGATGTCGCGGCAGGTGCGCAGATACTCGCCGCGGATGACGTTGCGCTGCACGACGTCGAGATTGCGCGAGTAGTTGTAGCTCTGGAAGAACGACGAGGCCATGGCGAGGGTCGCCACCACGATCGACACCAGCGTCCACCGCGCGCCGCTCATGCCCGGCTCACACCAGCATGCCGATCGGGTTCTCGATGTAGCCGCGGAACGCCGCCATCAGCTCGGCGCCGAGCGCGCCGTCGACAGCCCGGTGGTCGGTGGAGAGCGTCACGCTCATCACGGTCGCTACCGCCGGCGCGTCGTTCTTCACCACCACGCGCTTCTCGCCGGCGCCGACCGCCAGGATCGTCGCATGCGGCGGGTTGATGACGGCGGCGAAGTCCTTGATGCCGAACATGCCGAGGTTGGACACCGCCGAGGATCCGCCCTGATACTCCTCCGGCTTCAGCTTGCGGTTGCGAGCCCGCACCGCGAGGTCCTTCATCTCGTTGGAGATGACCGAGACCGGCTTGTGGCAGGCGTCGCGGATGACCGGCGTGATCAGGCCGCCGGGAATCGAGACGGCGACGCCGATGTCGGCATGCTTGTGCTTGAGCATGGCGCCGTCGGTCCAGGTCACGTTGGCGTCGGGCACCGCGCGCAGCGACAGGGCCAGTGCCTTGATGACGAGGTCGTTGATCGAGAGCTTGTAGGCCGGCTTGCCGTCGAGGACCGGCGCGGCCTTGTTGATCTGCTCGCGCAGCGCCAGGAGGGCGTCGAGCTCGCAATCGATGGTCAGGTAGAAATGCGGGATGGTGGTCTTCGCTTCCGTCAGCCGGCGGGCGATGACCTTGCGCATGTTGTCGTGCGGCACCTCCTCGAAGGAGCCGGGCGCGAAGAGCTTGCGGACCTGATCGTCGGAGGCCGTTGCGACCGGAGCCGGCTTCGGTGCAGGGGCCGAGGGGGCTGCGGCAGGCGCAGCCTTGGCCGTTCCGCCGGAGGCGGCGGCCTTCACGTCGCGCTCGACGATGCGGCCATGCGGGCCGGTGCCGGCGACCTTCGACAGGTCGATGCCCTCGAGGCTGGCGATCCGCTTTGCCAGCGGCGAAGCGAAGAGACGGATGTCGGAGGCGGCAGCCGCGAGGCTGGCAGGAGCGGGCGGCAGCGGGTCGGCCTTGGCGGCGGGCGCAGCCGCCGGCTGGGGAGCGGCAGCGGGCTTCGGCGCGGCAGCCGGTGCGGCGGCCGGTTTGGCCCCTGCCCCGCCGGCGGCAGCCTTCACATCCTCGCCCTCGGCGGCGATGACGGCGATGCGCTGGTTCACCGGCACGTCCTGCGAGCCCTCCGGCACGAGGATCTTCGCGAGGATGCCCTCATCGACCGCCTCGACCTCCATGGTCGCCTTGTCGGTCTCGATCTCGGCGATGACGTCGCCGGCCTTGATGGCGTCGCCTTCCTTCTTCAGCCACTTCGCGAGATTCCCTTTCTCCATGGTCGGGGACAGCGCGGGCATCAGGATGTCGATGGGCATGGTCGGTG
>CAZEZD010000553.1:388-1904 GCA_964516115.1 uncultured Hyphomicrobiales bacterium | reverse complement strand
GGCAGGGGCGCGAAGCGATAGAGGGCGGCGACCTTGACGGTCATGGGGTCTCCGGAAGGATGAAGGCGCTGCCATAGCCGCCCGCCGGGGAACCGGCAACGGCCTGTTGCAGTTCTGGCAGCACGCTTTGTGTTTCGCGACTGCGAAAGCCCCCCTTCCCTAACGACGTGATTTGCCGCTAGCTTGTCACTGAAGCGTCAGGATCGTTCCGCCAGAGAAGGGCCACGCTTCGTCTTCCAGAGGGGACTTGAGCCGGCAATGGCAGGCGCTGCACCGATCTTCGATGAAATGAACCTCGCGGACGGTGCGGTCCGCCCCGCCTACGAAACCCTCGCCCGCTGGCTGAAGACCATTCCGACTGACCTGCTCGCGACACGCTCGCGCGAGGCGGAAGCGCTGTTCCGGCGCATCGGCATCACCTTCGCGGTCTATGGCGATGCGGCCTCGACAGAGCGGCTCATCCCCTTCGACGTCATCCCGCGCATCCTCACCAATGATGAATGGGTGCGCCTGTCGAAGGGCCTGACCCAGCGCGTGCGGGCCATCAACGCCTTCCTCGGCGACGTCTATTCCAAGCGCGAGATTCTGCGCGCCGGCCTCGTGCCGGAGGACCTCGTCTATCGCAATCCGGCCTTCCGCCCGGAGATGAACCAGCAGCCGGTGCCGCACGGCATCTACGTGATGATCGCCGGCATCGACATCGTCCGCGTCGATTCCGAGACCTTCTACGTTCTCGAGGACAACGCCCGCACGCCCTCCGGCGTCTCCTACATGCTGGAGAACCGCGAGGTGATGATCCGGCTGTTTCCGGAGCTCTTCTCGCAGCACCGCGTCGCGCCGGTGGAGAACTACACCGACGATCTGCTCGCCACGATGAAGTCGGTGGCGCCGCGCTCGGCCTCGTCCGATCCGACCTGCGTGCTCTTGACGCCGGGCCTGTTCAACTCGGCCTATTACGAACACACCTTCCTCGCCGACAAGCTCGGCGTCGAGCTGGTCGAGGGCCGCGATCTCTTCGTCAAGGCCGACGTCGTCTACATGCGCACCACCGAAGGTCCGAAGCGCGTCGACGTCATCTACCGCCGCCTCGACGACGATTTCCTTGATCCGCTGGTGTTCCGCCCGGATTCGGCGCTCGGAGTGCCCGGCCTGATGTCGGCCTATCATGCCGGCAACGTCACGCTCGCCAATGCGGTCGGCACCGGCGTCGCCGACGACAAGGCGGTCTACAGCTACATGCCGGAGATCGTGAAGTTCTACCTTGGCGAGGAGCCGATCCTGAAGAACGTGCCGACCTGGCGCTGCCGCGAGCCGGAGGAATTGAAATACGTCCTCGACAAGCTGCCCGAACTCGTCGTCAAGGAGGTCCACGGCTCCGGCGGCTACGGCATGCTGATCGGGCCCAAGGCGACCGCCGCCGAGATCGAGCAGTTCCGTGACAAGCTGGCGAAGGACCCATCCAACTTCATCGCCCAGCCGACCCTGGCGCTCTCCACCTGCCCCACCCTGGTCGAGG
>CAZEZD010000553.1:0-378 GCA_964516115.1 uncultured Hyphomicrobiales bacterium | reverse complement strand
CCGGCCAACCGCCGCTGCAGCGCTTGGAGCACGCGCTGTGCGTCGTCGAGGCGACCCTGGTCGAGGAAGGCATCGCGCCCCGCCACGTTGACCTTCGTCCCTTCGTGCTGACCGGCCGCGACAGGGTGCGCATCGTCCCCGGAGGCCTCACCCGCGTGGCGCTGAAGGAGGGCTCCCTGGTGGTTAATTCCAGTCAGGGCGGCGGCACCAAGGACACCTGGGTCCTGGACTCGTGAGATAGGCGGAACCCATGCTCTCCCGTACCGCCGACAACCTCTTCTGGCTCGCCCGCTACGTCGAACGCGCCGAATATCTCGCCCGCATCATCGAGGCCTCGACCCGGCTCGCCAACCTGCCCTCGGCCTATGCCGGCACGTC
>CAZEZD010000552.1:0-1905 GCA_964516115.1 uncultured Hyphomicrobiales bacterium | reverse complement strand
GGTACGAGAAGAACGACCTCAACACCTCCGACATGCACCCCTTCATCCACCCGCTCTCGGCGGCCGTGGACCCGGCCTGGGAGTCGAAGTCGGACTGGCAGATCTTCAAGGCCATCGCGAAGAAATTCTCGCAGGTCGCGCCCGAGGTCCTGGGCAAGGAGAAGGACGTCGTCCTGACCCCCATCCAGCACGACAGCCCCGGCGAGATGGCCCAGCCGTTCGAAGTGAAGGACTGGTACCTCGGCGAGTGTGAGGCGATCCCGGGCAAGACCATGCCCCAGATCACCGTGGTCGAGCGCGACTACCCCAACCTCTACAAGCAGTTCACGGCCCTCGGCCCGCTGCTCGACAAGGTCGGCAACGGCGGCAAGGGCCTGGCCTGGAAGACCGGGCACGAGGTCGATCTGCTGCGCGAGCTGAACGGCGCCGTTCTGGAGCCCGGCCTGACCGAGGGCATGCCCAGCATCGATACCGACATCGACGCCTGCGAGACCATCCTGATGCTGGCGCCGGAGACCAATGGCGAGGTCGCGGTCAAGGCCTGGGCCGCGCTGGAGAAGCAGACTGGCCGTGAGCACACCCACCTGGCCCTGCCCAAGGAGGACGAGAAGATCCGCTTCCGCGATCTGCTCGCCCAGCCGCGCAAGATCATCTCATCGCCCATCTGGTCGGGCATCGAGAGCGAGAAGGTCTGCTACACCGCCGGCTACACCAATGTGCATGAGCTGATCCCCTGGCGGACGCTCACGGGCCGCCAGCAGCTCTATCAGGATCACCTGTGGATGCGGGCCTTCGGCGAGGCGCTGTGCGTCTACAAGCCGCCGATCGATCTGAAGACGACGCATGTGAAGGGCCTCAAGCCCAACGGCGAGACCGAGATCGTCCTCAACTTCATCACCCCGCACCAGAAATGGGGCATCCACTCCACCTATTCCGACAACCTGCTGATGCTGACGCTCAACCGCGGCGGGCCGGTGGTCTGGATCTCGGAGACGGACGCCCGCAAGGCCGGCATCGTCGACAACGACTGGATCGAGGTCTTCAACGCCAACGGAGCCCTGACGGCCCGGGCCGTGGTCTCCCAGCGGATCCGTGAAGGCACGACCTTCATGTACCACGCCCAGGAGAAGATCGTGAACACGCCGGGGTCGGAGATCACCGGCCGGCGCGGCGGCATCCACAACTCGGTCACCCGCACCGTGCTCAAGCCCACCCACATGATCGGCGGCTACGCCCAGCTGTCCTACGGCTTCAACTACTACGGCACCGTGGGCGCCAACCGGGACGAGTTCATCGTCCTGCGCAAGATGAAGACGGTCGACTGGCTCGATGAGCCGCTCGAGTCCAAGGAGTTCGGCCAATGAAGATCCGTGCACAGATCGGCATGGTGCTGAACCTCGACAAGTGCATCGGCTGTCACACCTGTTCGGTGACCTGCAAGAACGTCTGGACCAGCCGCAAGGGCGTCGAATACGCCTGGTTCAACAACGTCGAGACCAAGCCGGGCATCGGCTATCCCAAGGAGTGGGAGAACCAGAAGAAGTGGAACGGCGGCTGGCGACGCAAGGCCAACGGCAAGATCGAGCCGCGCATGGGCGCCAAATGGCGCATCCTCGCCAAGATCTTCGCCAACCCCGACCTGCCCGAAATCGACGACTATTACGAGCCGTTCGACTTCGACTACGGCCACCTGCAGACGGCGCCGGAGATGAAGCATTTCCCCACCGCCCGGCCGCGTTCCCAGATCACCGGCAAGCGGATGGAGAAGATCGAATGGGGTCCCAACTGGGAGGAAATCCTCGGCGGTGAATTCGCCAAGCGGTCAGAGGATTCCAATTTCGAGGGCATCCAGAAGGAGATCTACGGCCAGTTCGAAAACACCTTCATGATGTACCTGCCGAGGCT
>CAZEZD010000551.1:0-1914 GCA_964516115.1 uncultured Hyphomicrobiales bacterium | reverse complement strand
CTGGAACCCGAAGATGAATCAGTACATCTTCGGCGTCCGCAACAACATCCACATCATCGACCTCGCCCAGACCGTGCCGATGCTGCATCGCGCGCTCGTCGCCGTGTCCGACACGGTGGCCAAGGGCGGCCGCGTGCTGTTCGTCGGCACCAAGCGCCAGGCCCAGGAAGGCATCGCCGCTGGCGCCAAGCAGTGCGCCCAGTACTACGTCAATTCCCGCTGGCTCGGCGGCACGATGACCAACTGGAAGACCGTTTCGGGTTCGATCTCGCGCCTGCGCAAGCTTGACGAGGCTCTGGCCTCGGGCGGCGCCGGTTACACCAAGAAGGAATCGCTGACGCTTGGCCGCGAGAAGGACAAGCTCGAACGCGCCCTCGGCGGCATCAAGGACATGGGCGGCGTTCCCGACCTGATGTTCGTGATCGACACCAACAAGGAGGCGATCGCCATCCTCGAGGCCCGTCGCCTCGGCATTCCGGTGGTCGCCATCGTCGACACCAACTGCGATCCGGACGGCATCACCTATCCGATCCCGGGCAATGACGACGCCGGCCGCGCCATCACGCTGTACTGCGACCTGATCGCCCGCGCCGCCATCGACGGCATCGGCCGCGCCCAGGGTTCGTCGGGCATGGATCTCGGTGCCTCCGAGAAGCCGATGGTCGAGGATATCCAGGAGGCCGCTGCGCCCACCGGTGTCGAGCGTCTCGCCGGCCCCCGCGGCCCGGCCGATGAACTCATCAAGCTCACCGGCGTGTCGCCGGAGATCGAGAAGCAGCTCAACGACCTCGGCATCTTCCACTACTGGCAGGTCGCCGGCTTTACCCCGGACGACGCCGCCGCGATCGGCGACAGTGTCGGTCTGCCGGGCCGCGTCCAGGGCTGGATCGACCAGGCCAAGACGCTGGTCGACGCCGAAGCGGCCTGATCGAGGCCCAAGCCGGCGTCATCCGCCCGACATCGAACTGGTGTCGAGCGGAGATCGGTTCTGAGTTCCGGCCGGCTCGCTCCCGCGGGCCGGCCGTTTCCCATCCCATCCCTACCAATTCGAGGACAGACCCATGGCGAACATCACCGCCCAGATGGTCAAGGAACTGCGCGAAATGACCGGCGCAGGCATGATGGACTGCAAGTCCGCGCTCAATGAGACCGACGGTGACATCGAAGCCGCGGTCGACCTGTTGCGCAAGAAGGGCCTGTCGAAGGCCGCCAAGAAGGCCGGCCGTGTCGCCGCCGAGGGCCTCGTCGGCATCTGGGCCGATGGCGCCAGGGCCGCCGTGGTCGAGGTCAACTCCGAGACCGACTTCGTCGCCCGCAACGAACAGTTCCAGGGCCTCGTGAAGATGATCGCCCATGTCGCGCTGAAAGCCGGCGGCGACGTCGACGCCATTCTCGCCGCTCCCGCCACCTCCGGCGGCAGCATCGCGGACGCGATCGCGTCCTCGGTCGCGACCATTGGCGAGAACATGTCACTGCGCCGCGCGACGGTCCTGTCGGTGTCGGACGGCGTCGTCGGCAGCTACGTCCACAATGCTGTGGAGCCCGGTCTCGGCAAGATCGGCGTGCTGGTGGCGCTCGAATCGACCGGCAGCAAGGACGAACTGGCCGCTCTCGGGCGCATGGTGGCGATGCATGTCGCCGCCGCCAACCCGCTCGCCCTCGACTTCGCCGGTCTCGATCCGGCCGTGGTCGCCCGCGAGCAGGCGATCCTCGCGGAGAAGAACGCCGGCAAGCCGGAGAACGTGCTCGCGAAGATCGTCGAGTCCGGCCTGAAGACCTATGCCAAGGAGGTCTGCCTTCTGGACCAGCTCTACATCCACGACGGCGGCAAGACGGTTGCCCAGTCGCTGAAGGAGGCCGAGGTCAAGGTCGGCGCCCCGATCAAGCTGACGGGCTTTGCGCGCTATGCGCTCG
>CAZEZD010000550.1:0-1921 GCA_964516115.1 uncultured Hyphomicrobiales bacterium | reverse complement strand
ACTGGCTGGGCATGGTGCTGGTCATCATCTTCGCGGTGCAGCTCAACTGGCTGCCGCCCACCGGCGCCGGGCCGGGCGGGTCGTCCGACTGGCAGCCCGACTGGGCCCATTTCCGCCACCTCATCCTGCCCGCCGTCACCATGAGCGTCATCCCCATGGGCATCGTCGCGCGCACCATCCGCGCCCTCGTCGCCGACATTCTGTCCCAGGATTTCGTGCCGGCGCTGAGGGCCAAAGGCCTGTCGGAATTCGGCATCTTCGGCCATGTCGTGAAGAATGCGGCGCCCACCGCCCTCGCCGTCATGGGCCTGCAGCTAGGCTACCTGCTCGGCGGCTCGATCCTGATCGAGACGGTCTTCTCCTGGCCGGGAACAGGGTTCCTCCTGAACGCCGCGATCTTCCAGCGCGACCTGCCGCTCCTTCAGGGCACCATCCTTGTCCTCGCGCTGTTCTTCGTCCTCCTCAACCTCATGGTCGATGTGGTGCAGACCACCATCGACCCGCGCATCCAGAGGAGCTGACCCGATGGCTTCCGTCGCCTCGCTCCTGCCGCAGGACCCCGCCAAGACCATCGCCCCGATCGAGAAGTCGCCCGGTTACTGGGCGGGCGTCGCCAGGCGATTCGGCAAGGACAAGCTGGCGATCGCCGCCGGCATCCTCGTGCTGCTGCTCTTCCTGATGGCCTTGCTGGCGCCGCTCGTCGCGCCGATGGACCCCTATCTCGGGCGCACCATTCGCAGGCTCCGCCCTGTCGGCACGGCGGGCTTCCCGCTCGGCACTGACGAACTCGGCCGCGACATGCTCTCGCGCCTCATCTATGGCGCCCGTTATTCGCTGATGATGGGCGTGACGCCGGTGATCATGGCCTTCGGCATCGGCAGCTTCATCGGCATCGTCGCAGGCTACGTCGGCGGCAAGACGAACACGGTGATGATGCGCACCATCGACGTGTTCTACGCCTTCCCCTCGGTGCTGCTGGCCGTGGCGCTTTCGGGGGCTCTCGGCGCCGGCATCCAGAACGCCCTCGTCTCGCTGACCGTCGTCTTCATTCCGCCGATCGCCCGCGTCGCCGAGGCCGTGACGACGCAGGTCCGCAACCGCGACTATGTCGAGGCGGCGCGCGCCTCCGGAGCCGGCGGCTTCACCATCATCCGCGTCCATGTGCTCGGCAATGTGCTGGGACCGATCTTCGTCTATGCGACGGGGCTCATCTCGGTGTCGATGATCCTCGCCTCGGGCCTTTCCTTCCTCGGCCTCGGCGTCCGCCCGCCCGAGCCCGAATGGGGCCTGATGCTCAACACCCTGCGCACCGCGATCTACAACCAGCCGCTGGTCGCCGCCCTGCCCGGCGTGATGATCTTCATCACCTCGATCTCCTTCAACGTCCTGGCCGACGGCCTGCGCAACGCCATGGATGTGAAGATATGAGCCAGCCGCTCCTCACCGTTCGCGGCCTCGTCAAGCATTTCCCCATCGCGAGCGGCCTGTTCGGCCCGAAGAAGGTGGTGCGCGCCGTCGACGGCATCGACTTCGACGTCCTGGATGGCGAGACGCTCGGCATTGTCGGCGAATCCGGCTGCGGCAAGTCGACCACCGCCCGCCTGCTCATGCACCTGATGGACCCGACGAAGGGCGAGATTCTCTTCGACGGCGCCAAGGTCGGCTCGCCCGACCTGTCGCTCAGCGAATACCGCCGCCAGGTGCAGATGGTGTTCCAGGACAGCTACGCCTCCCTCAACCCGCGGCTGACCATCGAGAGTTCCATCGCCTTCGGACCGCAGGTTCACGGGGTGCCGCAGCGCGAGGCGATCGAGCGCGCGCGCGACCTGCTCGCCAAGGTCGGCCTCGAGCCCTCGCGCTTCGCCGGCCGCTATCCGCACGAACTCTCCGGCGGCCAGCGCCAGCGCATCAACATCGCCCG
>CAZEZD010000549.1:0-1949 GCA_964516115.1 uncultured Hyphomicrobiales bacterium | reverse complement strand
GGCGGGCGGCCCGACATGGCCCAGGCCGGCGGTCCGGACGGCACGAAGGCCGATGCGGCGCTTGCCGCTATCGAGGCCGCCGTCGCTGCGGCCTGACGCACATCGTGCCGTCGTGCGCCGCCCGCGTTGACGGGCGGGCGCGCGGCTTGTCACAGTCGCGCCTTCGGCTCCTCCTGCACGGGAGCGGGGGAATCATCATGCCAGCGGCCACAATGCGACACCGCGTCCACGAGGTGCTCGACAAGGGCCTGTCGGGTTCGGCGCTGGCCGACGGCGTGCACGCCACGCTGATCGGCCTCATTCTCCTCAACGTTCTCGCCGTGATTCTGGAATCGGTGCCGTGGATCGCCGATCGCTACGGCGCGGTCTTCACGGCCATCGAACTCGTTTCCACCCTGATCTTCACCGCCGAATACGCCGCGCGGCTGTGGACAGCCCCGGAGCATCCGCTCCTGGCGGGGATGACGCCGCTGCGCGCCCGGCTGCGCCATGCTGTCTCTTTCGCGCTGGTCATCGACCTCCTCGCGATCCTGCCCTTCTATCTCAACCTGATCCTCGGCATCGACCTCAGGTTCCTGTTGCTGCTGCGGCTCGTCCGCTTCTTCAAGCTGGCGCGCTATTCCCCCGGCTTCACCAGCCTGGTGGAGGCGCTGTGGAGCGAAAGGCGGGCGCTCGGCGCCTCGCTCATCATCTTTCTCGGCGCGCTCGTCATCGCCGCGGCGGCGATGCGGCTCGCCGAACAGGACGCCCAGCCCGACAAGTTCGCCACCATTCCCGACGCCCTGTGGTGGGCGGTCATCACGCTGACCACGGTCGGCTATGGCGACGTCTATCCGGTCACGTCGGCCGGCAAGGTCATCGCCGGCATCACCGCCGTCACCGGCATTGCCATGCTGGCCCTGCCGGTCGGCATCATCGCCACCGCCTTCGCCCGCGAGATCCAGCGGCGCGACTTCGTGGTGACCTGGAGCATGGTCTCCAGCGTGCCGCTGTTCTCCGGGCTCGACGCGGCCTCGGTCGCCGACGTGATGCGGACGCTGAAGAGCGTCACCTACGAGCCGGGATCGGTCATCTGCCGCGCCGGCCAGCCGGCACGCTCGATGTTCGTGGTCGCCGAGGGGGAGGTGATCGTGGAGACCGATGACGGGCCGATCGGGCTCGGCCCCGGCCAGTGTTTCGGCGAGAGCGCGGTCCTGAACCGCGTGCCGCTGGAGGCCACCGTCCACGCCGCCCACCGCGCCAAGGTACTGATGCTGGATGCCGAGGACCTGCATCACCTCATGTCGGTGCGGCCCGCCATCGCCGTGGTCATCGCAGGCCAGGTCCAGAGCGTGCCGGAGGGTGAGCCGCAGGAGGGATGAGCCCCTCGTGGCGCGGCTAGAATGATCCCTGCCGCCCGGCCGCTCAGAAGATCTTGCGGTACTGGATGAAGCCTGACCTGTCGGCGATGCGGTCGTAGAGCAGCATCGCGGTCCGGTTGGTCTCCTGCGTCAGCCAGTGGACGCGGCCGGCGCCCTTTTCCTTCGCGATCTCATAGACCTTCTCGATCAGGGCGCGGCCGGCGCCGGTGCCGCGCACCCTCGGATCGACGAAGAGGTCCTGCAGGTAGCAGTAGTCCTGAACCGTCCAGCAGGAGCGGTGGAGGATGGCGTGGACGATGCCGACCATGCGCCCCTCGTGGAAGGCGCCATAGGCCCACATGGGCTCCTTCGAATCATGGAAGCGCGCCCAGGTCACGTCCGTCGTCGCGGCGGGGATGTCGACCTCGTAGAAGGCCTGGTAGCCACGCCACAGCGGCTCCCATTCGGCGCGGTCGGCGGGGGTCAGTTCGCGGGTGATCAGGGCCATGGCATTCTCCTTGGGTCCGAGTGTGCCGATGGCGGCCGCCCCGTCCAGAGCCGTCTCGTCATCGCCGCCATCACCGGACGCGATCGATCATTCACGCTGCA
>CAZEZD010000548.1:0-1950 GCA_964516115.1 uncultured Hyphomicrobiales bacterium | reverse complement strand
CGGAGCCGCACGCCGTGCGTTTCATCCTTATTGTATCCGGGGCGCCATCGACGGACGTGTGATCACTCACACGGCGGCCGAACGGTGGCGCTCAACACAAGGTCCCTCGCGGGGCCTTTTTTGTTGCCCTGAACGACCTCACCGCCTAACGCCTCGCTGCAAGACCCGACCAAAGACGACCTTGAAGGAAACCGACCCATGTCCCGCGAGATGACCGGTGCCGAAATGGTGGTGCAGGCCCTGATCGACCAGGGCGTCAACACCCTCTTCGGCTATCCCGGCGGCGCCGTGCTGCCGATCTATGACGCGCTCTTCCAGCAGGACAGCGTCAAGCACGTGCTCGTCCGCCACGAGCAGGGCGCGGTGCACGCCGCCGAGGGCTATGCGCGCTCCTCCGGCAAGGTGGGCGTGGTGCTGGTCACCTCCGGCCCCGGCGCGACCAATGCCGTCACCGGCCTCACCGACGCGCTGATGGATTCGATCCCGATCGTCTGCTTCACCGGCCAGGTGCCGACCCATCTCATCGGCTCGGACGCCTTCCAGGAGGCCGATACGGTGGGCATCACGCGCCACTGCACCAAGCACAACTACCTGGTGAAGAGCATCGAGGACCTGCCGCGCATCCTGCACGAGGCCTTCTACGTGGCGCAGAACGGCCGTCCGGGTCCGGTCGTCATCGACATCCCCAAGGACATCCAGTTCAAGAGCGGCAAGTACGAGAAGCCGCGCGACAACCAGCACAAGACCTACCGGCCGCAGATCAAGGGCGACCTCTCCAAGATCAAGGCGGCGGTGGAGATGATCGCCAGGGCCAAGCGCCCGGTGTTCTACACCGGCGGCGGCGTCATCAATGCCGGGCCGCAGGCCGCCCAGCTCCTGCGCGAGCTGGTGCGCGCCACCGGCTATCCGATCACCTCCACCCTGATGGGCCTCGGCGCCTATCCGGCCCATGACCCGCAGTGGCTGGGCATGCTCGGCATGCACGGCACCTACGAGGCCAACCTCGCCATGCATGGCTGCGACCTCATGGTGAACATCGGCGCGCGCTTCGACGACCGCATCACCGGCCGGCTCGACGCCTTCTCGCCGGGCTCGAAGAAGATCCACATCGACATCGACCCCTCCTCCATCAACAAGAACGTCAAGGTGGACATCGGCATCGTCGGCGACTGCGCCCACGTGCTGGAGGACATGGTGCGGCTGTGGAAGGACGTGGCGCCGCAGGTCGACAAGCCGGCGATCAAGGCCTGGTGGCTGCAGATCGAGGGCTGGCGTGGCAGGAAGTCGCTCGCCTACAAGAACTCCTCCGAGGTCATCAAGCCGCAATATGCGCTGGAGCGGCTGGAGGAGCTGACCAAGGGCCGCAAGCGCTTCATCACCACGGAGGTCGGCCAGCACCAGATGTGGGCGGCGCAGTATCTCCACTTTGACGAGCCGAACCGCTGGATGACCTCCGGCGGCCTCGGCACCATGGGCTACGGCCTGCCGGCGGCGGTGGGCGTGCAGCTCGCCAACCCGAAGGACCTCGTGGTCTGCGTGGCGGGCGAGGCCTCGGTGCTGATGAACATGCAGGAGATGTCGACGGCGGCGCAGTACCGGCTGCCGATCAAGATCTTCATCCTCAACAACGAGTACATGGGCATGGTGCGCCAGTGGCAGGAGCTGCTGCATGGCGGGCGCTATTCGGAGAGCTATTCGGCGGCGCTGCCGGACTTCGTGAAGCTCGCCGAGGCCTATCACGCCAAGGGCATCCGCTGCGACGATCCTTCCAAGCTCGATGCGGCCATCATGGAGATGATCGACTATCCCGGCCCCGTCATCTTCGACTGCCTGGTGGCGAAGGAAGAGAACTGCTTCCCGATGATCCCCTCGGGCAAGGCGCACAACGAGATGATCCTGCCCGATTTCGAGGGCGTCACCGGCGAGATCATCGACGCCAAGGGCAAGCAG
>CAZEZD010000547.1:0-1952 GCA_964516115.1 uncultured Hyphomicrobiales bacterium | reverse complement strand
ATGGCCTGACCGGCTTCTACACGGTCAGCCAGAACGAGGTCGGCGTGAACACCGTCTTCGGCCGCCACATCGGCAATGCGGCGCCGGGCCTCAACTGGAACCCGCCGTCGCCCTTCGGCGCGGTGTTCAAGGTTGCCGTCACGGACGTCCGGCGCTCCGAGGTCGGCTACCGCTCCGGCGGCGGCCCGCGCGGCGCCAACCGCGAGGTCCTCGAGGAAAGCCTGATGCTCACCGGCGACGAGAACATCGTCGACATCGACCTTGAGGTGCAGTGGGACGTGAACGCGGCGCAGGTCGCCAACTTCGTCTTCCAGCTCCAGAACCCGGAAGGCACCGTGAAGGCGGTTGCCGAGAGCGCGCTGCGCGAGTCCATTGGCCGGCGCAACATCCAGAACATCCTGACCGTCGACCAGGCGGCGATCGCCAACGAGATCCGCCAGATCATGCAGCGGATCATGGACGACTACGGGTCGGGCGTGAACATCCGCGTCGTCCAGCTGCTGTCGGCCCTGCCGCCAGCGCAGGTCCGCGCCTCCTTCCTCGACGTGAACGCGGCGCAGCAGGACCAGACGCGCGTGCAGAACGAGGCCCGCACCTACGCCAACCAGATGGTTCCGGAAGCTCGCGGTCGCGCCTCCCAGATCCTCCAGGAAGCCGAGGCCTATCGCGATCGCGTCGTGGCCGAGGCCAGCGGTCAGGCGAGCCGCTTCAGCCAGGTCTTCGAGCAGTATCGTCTGGCGCCTGACGTGACGCGCGAGCGCATGTTCCTCGAAACCATGGAACGCATCCTGGGCGGCACCGACAAGGTGATCATCGACCAGGGCGGCGGCAATGCCGTGCAGCCCTTCCTGCCGCTCGACCAGCTCATGCGCGGGCCGGCGCCAGCACCTGCCTCTCCGGCCGCCGCGAGGACCCAGCGATGAACTCTTCCGTCAAACTCGTCGTCGGCATCGTCGCCGCGCTGGCGCTCTTCGCTCTCGCCAATGCCTTCTTCGTCGTCCAGATGACGCAGCACGCCATCGTGCTGCGCTTCGGCCAGGTCGTGCGCGAGCCGATCAGCGAACCGGGCCTCTATTTCAAGGTCCCGTTCATCGAGAACGTGGTGACGGTGGACAAGCGCATCCTCGACCTCGACCTGCCGGTGCAGGCGGTGCTCTCCACCGACCGGCAGAACCTCGACGTCGACGCCTTCGCCCGCTACCGCATCACCCAGCCGCTCCGCTTCTTCCAGACGGTGCGGACCATTCCCAACGCCAACACGCGCCTGGCGAGCTTCGTCAATTCCTCGATGCGTAACATCATCGCCGGCGCCACAATGGCGCAGTTGATCCGCACGGATCGCGACCGGCTGATGAACCGCATCCAGGAAGAGGTGAATCGCGAGGCGACGACGCTCGGCGTCGCGATCGTCGATCTGCGTCTCACCCGGGTCGACCTGCCGCAGGTCAACCAGGAGGCGGTGTTCAACCGCATGCAGACGGAGCGCCGTCAGGAGGCCGCCGACCTGCGCGCCACCGGTCAGCAGGCGGCCGTCACCATCCGCGCCCGCGCCGACCGCGAGGTCGTCGGCATTCTCGCCGAGGCCGACAGGCGTTCGGAAGAGCTGCGCGGTGCCGGTGACGCCGAGCGCAACAAGATCTTCGCGGAGGCCTTCAACCGTGATCCGGACTTCTTCTCCTTCTACCGGACCATGCAGGCCTACGAGCAGAGCCTGAAGCAGGGGGACACCCGCATGGTGCTGTCGCCCAATTCGGACTTCTTCCGCTACTTCGGTGATCCGTCGGGCCGTCGCAGCGGCGCGCGCGCGCCGGCTGCGCCGTCAGCACCCGCACCGGCCGCCACGCCGCCGACGGGTAACTGAACACTCTTGCTCCCCGACAGGGCCGCCGCGACACCTCGCGGCGGCCTTGCCGCAATAACAAAGCGCCATGAAAGATTTCGTCGTCGCCCTG
>CAZEZD010000546.1:0-1955 GCA_964516115.1 uncultured Hyphomicrobiales bacterium | reverse complement strand
ACGAGGAGGTGCGCGACTACTTCCACTACGTCGACAACTATGTCGACGACCTCGACCGGGCCGCCGAGGA
Organism: uncultured Hyphomicrobiales bacterium; assembly: GCA_964516115.1. Classification (GTDB taxonomy): domain Bacteria; phylum Pseudomonadota; class Alphaproteobacteria; order Rhizobiales; family Phreatobacteraceae; genus Phreatobacter. The sequence continues at coordinate 1,885 of CAZEZD010000546.1, read as the reverse complement.
CCTCGCCGAGCGCCTCGGCCTCGCCGCCGCCAGCGACCGGCTTCAGGTTCTCGCCGGTTATCTCGCCGCCCGCCATGGCCTCAACGTCGATGTCAACGGCAACCTCGGTGACGACATCCTCGAGCGCTACGAGGCCGGTCCCAACATCATCGTCCTCGATGGCTCGCTCGACTCTTCCACGCGCGCCTTCCTGCTCGCCAACCGCATCGCCCGGCTTGAGCAGTCCGACACCATGGCGGGCATCGTGTCGGGGGCGGGCTTCCGCTCGCGCGCGGCCGGCGACATCGGCCGCGTCGCCCTGGCCAACTACTTCGCCGGGGCGCTGCTGCTGCCCTACCGGCGCTTCCTCGCCGCGGCCAAGGACACCCGCCACGATCTCGATTGGCTCGGCCGCATCTTCGGCGCCAGCCTGGAGCAGATCTGCCATCGCCTGTCGACGCTGCAGCGTCCCGGCCAGCGCGGTATCCCCTTCTACTTCGTCAAGGTCGACCGCGCCGGAAACGTCATCAAGCGCCACTCGGCAACGCGATTCCAGTTCGCCCGCTTCGGCGGCGCCTGCCCTCTGTGGAACGTTCACGAGGCCTTCGAGCAGGCCGGGCGAACCTTCGTCCAGGTCGCGGAGATGCCGGACGGCATCCGCTATCTGTCGCTCGCCCGTGCCGTCACCAAGGGCGCTCCCCACTGGCGCGCGCCGGTGCGCCGCTATGCTTTCGGGCTCGGCTGCGAGACCTCCTATGCCGGAGAGATCGTCTATTCCGAAGGCATCGACCTCAAGGCCGACGCCCATGTCGCCAAGATCGGCGTCTCCTGCCGCATTTGCGAGCGCGCCAACTGTCACCAGCGCGCCGTGCCGCCGATCGACCGCGAGATCCGCGTGCCGACCGACCGCCGCAAGGTCGTGCCCTTCGATCTGAGCTGACAGTCACCGCCTCGTCAGCGTGCGCGCCACCGCGTCCTTCCAGCGAGCCAGCTTCGCCTGCCGCGTCTCCGCGTCCATCCTCGGCGTGAAGCGCCGGTCCAGCGCCCAGCTCTTGGCGAACTCCGCCGGCGGCGGGCAGACGCCCTGCGAAAGGCCCGCCAGATAGGCCGCGCCGAGGGCGGTCGTCTCCAGAACCTTCGGCCGGTCGACGGGGGAGTCCAGAATGTCGGCGAGCCGCTGCATGGTCCAGTCGGAAGCGACCATGCCGCCATCGACGCGCAGCACCGTTCCCGAAGCCCCGGCCCCTGGCCAGTCGGCCTTCATGGCGCCGAGCAGGTCCGAGGTCTGGAAGCAGACGCTCTCCAGCGCCGCCCGCGCCATCTCCTTCGGTCCCGTGCCGCGCGTCAGGCCGAAAATGGCGCCGCGGCAGTCGGCGTCCCAGTAGGGTGCGCCGAGGCCGACGAAGGCCGGCACCAGGATCACCTCCTGGTTCGGGTCGGAGGCGGCCGCGAGCGCCCCCGTCTCGCCCGCCATCTTCACGATCCCCAGTCCGTCGCGCAGCCATTGCACGGCGGCTCCCGCGACGAAGATGGAGCCTTCCAGGGCATAGGTTCGCTGGCCGTCCAGCTGGTAGGCGATGGTGGTCAGCAGCTTGTTGCGCGACGTGACGGCCTCTGAGCCCGTATTGAGCAACGCGAAGCAGCCGGTGCCGTAGGTCGACTTCATCATGCCCGGCGCGAAGCAGGCCTGGCCGACTGTCGCCGCCTGCTGGTCGCCGGCCATGCCGCCGATGGCGATCGCGCCGCCGAAGAGGGCGGGGTCGGTCGTGCCGAAGGCGGCGGCGCAATCCGTCACCTCGGGAAGCATCGCCATGGGTACGTCGAGGAGCCGGCAAAGGTCGGTGTCCCATTCACCGCGATGGATGTCGAACAGCATGGTGCGCGAGGCATTGGTCGCGTCCGTCGC
>CAZEZD010000545.1:0-1955 GCA_964516115.1 uncultured Hyphomicrobiales bacterium | reverse complement strand
GCAATGCCGGCATCATCGAGTCCGAGGTCGTGCTCATCTCGAAGAAGTCGGACGACGACGAGGTGCGCTGGGTCTATCTCGATATCGGCAAGTTCCACGGTCTTGCCGAGACCATGGACGAGGCGATCCGCTATCCGATCCGCACGGATCGCGATGGCGACGAGACGGCCCCCTGCGTGCTGGCTGGCCCGACCTGCGATTCGGTCGACGTCATGTACGAGAAGAAGCCCTACGACCTGCCCGTGTCGCTCTCCATCGGCGACAAGGTGCTGATCGAGGCCACGGGTGCCTACACCACGACCTACTCCACGGTCGGCTTCAACGGCTTCGCGCCGCTGGCGAGCGTCTGCATCTGACGCTCCTCATCCCGCCCGGGTGACCGGGCGGGCGTCCCCAAGCAAACCGTCCCGACCGGCCGAGACCTTCCGTCTCGGTACGAGGGCTGTCGTCTCTCTCGACCGAGAAGGACCGCGGCCATGACCGTGCATGTCTCCCTCCAGAACCACGCATTCGCCCCCGCCGATCCGATCATCGTCTGCGACGAGCAGCTGCGCCATGTCGAGGCGCGCGAGATGCTGCTCGACGCCGCCTTCGGCGCTGACCGATTCGCCAAGACGTCCGAGCGCCTGCGCGAGGGTCGCCTGCCGGCGGACGGCCTGGCGCTGGTCGCCCTCGCGGGCAAGCGTCTGGTTGGCACGGTGCGCCTGTGGGACGTCACGCTCGGGCCCGATTGCCCGGCGCTGCTGCTCGGTCCGCTGGCCGTCGACGGCACGATCCGCGCGGCCGGCATCGGCGGGCTGCTGATGCGCGAGGCGATCGGGCGGGCGCGGGACGAGGGCCATCGCGCCATCATCCTCGTTGGCGATGAGCCCTATTACCGGCGCTTTGGCTTCGCGACCGCGAAGATGGAGCGCCTGTGGATGCCGGGACCGGTGGAGCGGTCGCGGTTTCTCGGGATGGAACTGGTTCCCGGCGCACTGGACGGCGCGCGGGGGCTGGTCAGCCCGACGGGTGTCGAGGCGCCGCGTTGGCAAAGTCTGGAACTTGCCGAAGCCTGGCGCATTGCTGCCTGAGGAAGCGATGCGTGCCGGTCACAGTTCCTCAATCTGTGACCGGCATGCTCTCGACCGGGACGCGACACACGGCTAGAGTTCGTCGACGCATCGGGAGCACCACATGATCCGCCAGTTCGCCATCGGCCTCGTCGCAGCGACCGCCGTCTTCGCGGTTGAGGCCGCCGTGCATCAGGCCGAGGCGCAGCAGCGCCGTCGGGCCGTTCCCGAGGTGCGCGTTTCGCGGCCGAGCTGGCTGATCACCCCGAAGGTGTCCTTCCCCGGCGACCGGCTCGGCATGCGCCCCGATATGATCCACTCGCCCTATTCCGCGACCGGCGAGCCGGTCGCGATGTCCTCCAGCATGCGTGGAGTCGCGGGACCGGACCGGTTCTGGGGCGCGCCTGCCTACACGGTCAACTGGCCCTGGCCGGCAGCCTTCTACGCCGGAAACTGATCCCACGCGGTAGTCTGTTCGCCGGACGTTGCGCGGCCGGCGTGTATAAGACCCTTGTCTTGCTCGCCATGGGCGCGCGGAGCGGCTACATCTCCTCCGAAGATCAGTCCCCATAGAAGGGATTTCCGGGATGGACGATACTGACCGCCGCATTCTTTCGGTCCTGCAGACCGACGCATCGCTTTCGATCGCGGAGGTCGCCTCGCGATCCGGCCTGTCGACGACGCCGGCGTGGAAGCGCATCCAGAAGCTGGAGGCCGAAGGGATCATCAAGGGGCGCGTGGCGCTGCTCGACCCGAAGAAGCTCGGCCTCGGACTCACCGTCTTTGTTTCGGTCGAGACAGCCGACCATTCGGAGGGCTGGCTCGCCCGCTTCGCCGAGGTCGTCTCCGCCATGCCGGAGGTGATGGAATTCTACCGGATGGCCGGCGATGTCGACTACATGC
>CAZEZD010000544.1:0-1969 GCA_964516115.1 uncultured Hyphomicrobiales bacterium | reverse complement strand
CTCACGCGCCGATGGGAATCCCTCGCGAGTCAGCGGTCGCGGCCCTTGGTATGACGCGGATGACAGGCTTCGGAAGGCGCGAGCATTCCCGTTTACGTAACGTTATCGAAGTGGAGGCATCCTCGTACCGTCAGCTTTCCCCCTCGCGGTTCGACATGCTCCCGTCGCTCGAAAATCCCGTCGAACAGGTTCTCGCTGCGGTCGAGCAACTGCCGCCGGTGGCCCAGCAGGCCATCGTGACCGGCATTCTCGGGCAGTTCGGTCCGGACCAGCCGCGCCCGTCCGCCAAGGCCCAGGAGCGCCTCGACCGTATCGTCGCCCATCTCCTGCCGCCGATGCCGATCGAGCGGCGCGTCTATTTCGCCCGCAGCTTCGGTGCTCTCGACCTCGACCTGCCGCGCACCTTCGCGGTCATCGACAAGGACGAGGAACTGGTCGCGGAGATCTCGCTCGGCCACGCGACGCCGGAGCCAGCGACCATCCTGAACCTCGGCAAGCAGCGGCGCTTCATCGATACGCGCATCATGGCCGAGCGCGAGGACCTGACCAGCGAGGCGGCCGAGGCGCTGGCCGAAGCGGGCGATGCCCGGACCGTGCGCACGCTCTCCGCGAACACATTCGTCAAGCTGTCCCGCAAGGCCTTCTCGCGCCTCGTGACGCGCGCCTCGCACGACCTGCCGCTGCAGATCCAGCTGTGCAACCGGCCCGAACTCGATCCGGAGGACGCCCTCCGCCTCGCGCTGGTGGTTCCCGATCACCTGAAGGCGGCGCTGTTCGAGCGCCTCGACCGCGAGGCCGTGCTGCAGGCGCAGAAGGTTGCCTCCGAGGCGATCCCCGAGAAGATCCGGCGCATGCGGCTGCACCAGGATTCCCTCGCGAGCGCCCACGACGTCCGCCGCGACGTGAAGGCCGGCACCAAATCGCTCGGCGAGGCGCTGACGCTCTTCGCCGCGACCGACCAGGTCATCCCGGCGATCGAAATGCTCGGCGCCACGCTCGGCATCGCGCGCGAGGCCCTCATCACGGCATTGGCGCGCGGGAGGATCGAGCCGTTCGAGGCCATGGCCCGGGCGGTCGCCCTCGACGAGAACATCTTCATCCCGCTCGTCACCGCGTTCTGCCGCCGCTGGCGCAGGCCGGCGCCCGACCCCCGTGGTATCTCGCGCCGCTACCGTGCCCTGACCGACAAGCAGATCGACGCCGAACTGGCGCAACTGCGTGGGACCGCCCGGAAGCTCCCCGTCGCCAGGGAACAGCCGGCCATGCCCATTCCCATGACCGTCGCGGTCGGCTGAGGCGCACCGCGGTGCATTGACCCGGCCCTTGGCACCTGCATGGTGGCGCCCGGTCCCCCATCGCTCCGGTTCGTCATGACAGCTACCCGCCTCCTCCTTATCGTCGCCGGCCTCATGGGCGCGGCCGGCGTCGTCTTCGCGGCGCTCGCCAGCCATACCTATGCCGGCACCAGCCTGTCGGTTGCGGCCAGCATGCTGTCGCTGCACGCCCCGGCCGTCATCGCGGTCGCTGTCGGACGCAAGGCCGGCGTGATGCATAATCTTGGCGCCCGCATCTCCGCCTGGGGCCTCGTGGCAGGCACGGTGCTCTTCTGCGGGGACCTCGCGATGCGCGCCTTCATGGGCGCGGGGCTGTTTCCGATGGCCGCTCCGATCGGCGGCAGCCTCATGATCGCGGCCTGGATCGGGGTGGCGGGGGCGGGCGCCGCGGGCGGCACGCGGGCCGACTGAAGGGGCTGGCGCCACCGGGTGATGCACGGCCGCCGCGCAGCACTGCCGCTGTTTTGTGCAAACGGAGAATGCTAGCGTCCCGGCCCGTCCGTCTGGCAGGCAGGCTCCCCCGGTGCATCAATCCCTTCGCGACGACCACTCGACCCCGGAATCGGCCATCGACGGGCCGGCCGCCTGGATGCGGCTCGGCATCGCGCTCGCCCTCGGCACGATCGGCGGCGTCG
>CAZEZD010000543.1:0-1972 GCA_964516115.1 uncultured Hyphomicrobiales bacterium | reverse complement strand
CCAGCACGCCGGTCCAGCCCATCTCCGCCATGTCGCGCCAGAGGCCGCGGTCGAAACCGTCGGCGATCTTCTCGTCGCGGATCTTCCGAAGCGCCGCCACGGGCGCCTTCTCGCTGACGAAGCCGCGCGCGGCGTCCTGCAGCATCACCTGATCGTCGTTCAGAACCAGCATGGCGGCCTCACGCGGACGGCAGTTGCAGGAGGCGCTTGGCGACGATGTCGAGCATGACCTCGCTCGTGCCGCCCTCGATCGAATTGGCCTTGGTTCTGAGCCAGGCGCGCGGCCGCTCGCCGTCATTGGTGCGGGCGCCCTCCCATTCGAGCCCGCTGGTGCCGGCGGCCCGCATCATCAGCTCATAGCGGCGCTTGTTGAGTTCCGTGCCGTAGTACTTCAGCACCGAGGACTTGTCGCCGACGCCCTTGCCGCCGGAGGCCGCCTCGTCCTTGTAGCGCGCCATGGTGGCGGCGAAGGCCAGCGCATCCACCTCCGCCCGCGCCGCATCGGCGCGCAGGAAGGGATCGGCCAGCCTGCCGCTCGCATCCGTGCCGATCTCGGAGGCCGCGACCTGGCCGGGCGAACGCCCGCCGAGAAGCCCGCCTCCTCCACCGCCGATCATCTCGCGCTCGTGGGTGAGCAGATATTTGGCGATGTCCCAGCCGCGATTGAGTGTGCCGACGAGGTTGGCCTTCGGCACCTTCACCCCGTCGAAGAAGGTCTCGCAGAAGGGCGACTTGCCGGAGATGAGCTGGATCGGTTTGGTCGAAACGCCCGGCCAGGTCATGTCGAAGAGGATGAAGGAAATGCCGAGGTGCTTGGGCGCGGTGAAATCGGTGCGCACCAGGCAGAAGATCATGTCCGCCCGGTCGGCATAGCTGGTCCAGATCTTCGAGCCGGTGACGACAAAATGATCTCCGCCGTCGTCGGCGCGGGTCTGCAACGATGCGAGGTCGGAGCCGGCATTGGGCTCCGAATAGCCCTGGCACCAGCGGATCTCGCCGCGGGCGATGCGCGGTAGGTGCTCCCTCTTCTGCTCCTCGGAGCCGAAGGCGAGCAGCGCGGGCCCGAGCATCCAGATGCCGAAGCTCTCCAGCGGCGAACGCGCGCCTATGGCCCGCATCTCGTCCTTCAGGACCTTGACCTCCTCGTGCGAAAGGCCGCCGCCGCCATAGGCCTTCGGCCAGCCGGGCACAGTCCAGCCGCGCGCCGCCATGCGATCGAGCCAGACCTTCTGCGCCTCGGATTTGAAAACCCAGTTGCGGCCGCCCCAGCAGATGTCGTCGTCGCCGGTGACCGGCGTGCGCATTTCGGGGGGACAATGGGCGTCGAGCCACGCGCGTGTCTCGCGCCTGAAGGCGTCGAGGGCATCCATGAACATCCTCCCGCGGTGGCCTTGCCGATGAGCCGGCCGCCGATCATTCCTTCGTTGACGGCCCCGCTCCCGCGGGGACATACTGGTGAGTATGTTCAGGTGATCCGCTGTTGTCGAGCCCCCTGGTCGGCGGAGGCGCCATGCGGGACGTCCCCCTTCCGGCAGAGGGCGAGAGGCGGTAACACGCCACGGAGAATGCAGGACACCGCAAAGGTGCCGCTTGGGGGGAGGATGCCGGCTGACATGCAGGGCACGGCTGCCAGTGATCTCGTCTCACCAGACCGGCGCGAGGAGGTTCTCGCCGCCGCGGCCGAGTGCTTCATGCGGCGCGGCTACGAGGCGACCTCCATGGACGATGTCGCCGACACGCTCGGCGCAACCAAGGGGCGCGTCTATCACCATTTCCGCTCCAAGCCGGAACTCTTCTTCGAGGTCTTCCGGCGCGCGATCTTCATCCTCATCCGCGAGGCGGCGGTGCATGAGACCGGCCAGGGAACGGCGGCGGAGCGGCTGCGCCGCATGGCGCGCGCCCACGTCCTCTGCATGATGGAGACGCAGGCCTTCCAGCGGAACCTGACCCTCGGCGTCGACCTCTACCGCTT
>CAZEZD010000542.1:0-1981 GCA_964516115.1 uncultured Hyphomicrobiales bacterium | reverse complement strand
TCAGCGCATGGGCGAGATTGCCGACATGGGTGCGCGAGCGCTCGACGATCTCGCGGTTGCTGTCGATGAGGGCGTTGACCTCACGCGCCAGCGGGGCGATCTCGACCGGGAAGTCGCCCTCCAGGTGCTCCTGCTCTCCGGCGCGGATCGCGGTGAGGCCGCCGACCAGCCGCTGCAGCGGCTTGAGGCCGACGCGCACCTGCAAGAGGGCGGCGACGCCCATGCCCACCGCCAGCAACAGCAGCGCGCCGATCAGGGTGATGCTGAATTCGCGCACCGCCTGCGCGATGTCGTCGGCCGGGCCGGCCACGAGGATGGTGAAATTGCCGTCCTCGCCGAGTTCGATGGTGCGCTCGACCGCGCGCAGGCGCACCCCGTTCGGCGCATCGAGATAGCCCTCGCGCGAGCGGGTCGGGCCATCGGCGACCGCCTCGGGTCCAAGATTGGGCAGGCGACCGTCGAACAGGGAGCGCGAGGTGCGCACCTCGTTGCGGCCGGCGTCGGTGCGGACGATCTGCCAGTACCAGCCCGATTGGGGCAGTTCGAAAAGCGGTTCGCCGAGATTGGCGCCGACGACAATCTGCGAATCATCCACCGCGCCGGCGAGATCGGCGATCAGCAGCTTCACATAGACGCCGAGCCGCCGGTCGAAACCGCGCTCGATCGCCGCCCGGTTCACCGCGTTGAGCACAAGCCCGGTGAGCGTCAGCAGGACCACCGCGAAGGCCAGAGCCAGGACGAAGAGGCGCCGCGCCAGCGAGGGCGCGCGGGACGCGGCGGCCATGTCAGGGGCTCGCAGCGGGCTGCGTCGGCGGCTGGAGGATATAGCCGAGGCCCCTCACCGTCTGGATGACGTCGACGCCCAGCTTCTTGCGCAGGCGGCCGATGAAGACCTCGATCGTGTTGGAATCGCGGTCGAAATCCTGGTCGTAGATGTGCTCGACCAGTTCCGTCCGGGAGACGACCTTGCCCTGCTGGTGCATCAGATAGGCGAGCAGGCGGTATTCATGCGACGTCAGCTTGACGGGATTGCCGTCGACGGTGACGCGGCCGGCGCGGGCGTCGAGGCGGACGGGGCCGCAGTTGAACTCGTTGGTGGCCTGCCCCGCGACGCGGCGCAGCAGGGCGCGCAGGCGCGCCAGCACCTCCTCCATGTGGAAGGGCTTGGCGACATAGTCGTCGGCCCCGGCGTCAAAGCCCTGCACCTTGTCGGACCAGCGGTCGCGGGCGGTGAGGATCAGCACCGGCATGGTGCGGCCGGAGCGGCGCCACTGCTCGAGAACGGAAATGCCATCCATCTTCGGCAGGCCGATGTCGAGCACGACGGCGTCATAGGGCTCGCTGTCGCCGAGGTAATAGCCCTCCTCGCCGTCGAAGGCCTTGTCGACGACATAGCCCGCGTCGGTCAGGGCGGTGGTGATCTGCCGGTTGAGATCCGGATCGTCCTCGACGACGAGCAGGCGCAAGGGAAGTCTCCTGAGAAAGTCAGCCGCGGTCAGCGAACCTGGACGACCTGTCCGGTCTTCGCATCGATGCGCACCCGCGAGACCTTGCCATGCCGGGCGACGACTGTCAGCAGGTAGACGAGCTGGGTGCCGGCCCGGCACAGCCGGGCATTGATGACCTCGCCGGGATGCTCCGCCCTGAGGCCGCGCTGCGCCTGCGACAGCGGCATCGCCTGTCCGCCGGCCACGGCGGCGCGCCTCTCGGTGGGCGAGAGGCACGAGACCTGCGCATGCGCCGTCCCGGCGGCGAGCACCAGGACGACGGCGGTGGCGGCTATGCGGGCGAGTGGCATGGTCAACCGGGGGCACCGGGTTTGAGAGAACCGGGAAGGCTAGCCCCCCGGCCTGAACCCCGGATGAATGACAGCCCGGTCACGGCACGAGCTTCCGCTTCGCCAGAACGCGGAAGACGATGGTGCCAGCGAAGCTGACGCCGGTCGCCGCCTGCAGCAGGGCCTCGGCGAGCGCGCCCTGGT
>CAZEZD010000541.1:0-1985 GCA_964516115.1 uncultured Hyphomicrobiales bacterium | reverse complement strand
CGAACCAGGAGCGGACCGCCTGCTGCAGCACGAGGCTGACGCCCCAGGTGGCGAGCAGCGTCTCGAGGGCGCGGCCGTAGAGGTGGCGAATGATGAGCCGCTCGATGGCGACGCCGATGGCGCCGGCAACGAGGAAGGCCATGGGCAGGGCGATGAAGAGCGAGGCGTCCATCAGTCCCGGCGCGACGGAGCGGATCGCCTGCTGCACGACGAAGGTCGTGTAGGCGCCGATCATCACCATCTCGCCGTGGGCCATGTTGATGACGCCCATGACGCCGAAGGTGATGGCAAGGCCGATGGCGGCGAGCAGCAGCACCGAGCCGAGCGAGAGGCCGTACCAGACGTTCTGCCCGGCCTCCCAGACCGCAAGAGTCCTACGGATGCCGACGGCGGCGCTTTCGGCGGCCTCGCGCACCCGCGCGGGCGCGTCCGCCGGCAGCGATCCCAGCATGGCGAGCGCATCCTGGTCGCCGCGTCGCTGGATGATGCCGATGGCGGCGATGCGGTCAGCCTCTGCGGCCTGCGGATTGGCGACCAGGATGGCGGCGCGCGCCTCCTCCATCAGCTTCCGGATGCGGGGATCGCGCTCCTGGCCGATGGCGGCCTCCAGGGCGGGCAGTGCGGTGCCGTCACGCGACTTGAAGACGGCCTCGGCGGCGCTGATGCGGCGGGACGCATCGGGGTGGAGAAGGGAGAGCGCGCCGACGGCCGCCTCGATGGCGCGCCGGACATTGTTGTTGAGGCGCACCGGGCGAGTCGTGCCGACTTCTGCGACCGGATCGCCGGTGACGGCCGAGACGAACGAACCGTCGGGGCGGCGGATGAAGACCGTGCGGTCGGCGGGGCGATAGACGAGCCGGCTGTCGCGCAGAGCCTCGATGACGGGCGCGGCCCGCGGGGAGCCGGATGTCGCGAGACCGTTCACCGCGCCAGCAATGTCGTTGAAGGTCTCGGTGGCAAAGCGCTGGATGAGGGGCGATGCGTCCTGCGCCCTGGCGGGAAACGCGAGGAGAAGAAGCGATAGAACGGCCAGGAGAAGGGCGGACGCCATGCGCTTTGCGCAGTCGCCCGAGGTCCTGATGCTCCGGTCGGCCATGGATGCGGCGGTCAAGCTCTGTCCTCGTTCCGAAGCGCTGCTGGGGGAAGGGTGAGGCGCGCCGGCTGTCGGCGCGCCTCCTGCGTGTCAGGCGCCGGCTAGCGCTGGGCGCCGCCGCACTTGCCCGTGCGGACGTTGAAGTTGCCGCAGTTCATCGGTGCGCGATGGTCGGCGATGAGATCGCGCGAGCCTTCCAGATGCGGCGACCATTCCTGGGCCACCACGGTGCCGGGGGTCTGCCAGACGGTCGAGATCTGGCCGTTGTCCTGGATCTCGCCGATCAGCACCGGCTTGGTGATGTGGTGGTTCGGCATCATGGTCGAGTAGCCGCCCGTCAGGTTCGGCACGGCGATGCCGATCATGGCTTGGCGGACCTTGGTCGGATCGGTCGTGCCGGCGGCCTCGACGGCCTTCACCCACATGGCGAAGCCGATGACATGAGCCTCCATCGGATCGTTGGTGACGGCACGCTCGTTCTTCTTGAAGGCGCGCCAGCGGGCGATGAAGTCGCGGTTGGCCGGGTTGTCGACCGACTGGAAGTAGTTCCAGGCGGCGAGGTGGCCGACCAGCGGCTTGGTGTCGATGCCGGCGAGTTCTTCCTCGCCGACCGAGAAGGCAACGACCGGAATGTCGGTGGCCTTCACGCCCTGGTTACCGAGTTCCTTGTAGAAGGGAACGTTGGCGTCGCCGTTGACGGTGGAGACCACGGCCGTCTTAACGCCGGTCGAGCCGAAGCGCTTGATGGCGGCGACGCGCGTCTGCCAGTCCGCGTGGCCGAAAGGCGTGTAGTTGACCGAGATGTCCTCCGCCTTGATGCCCCTGGAGAGCAGATAAGCCTCGAGGATCTTGTTGGTGGTGCGCGGATAGACGTAGTCGGTGCCTTCCAGCA
>CAZEZD010000540.1:0-1989 GCA_964516115.1 uncultured Hyphomicrobiales bacterium | reverse complement strand
AGGGCGGCGACTGCGCCGAGAGCTTCGCCGAGCACGGCGCCGACAACATCCGCGATTTCTTCCGCGCCTTCCTGCAGATGGCCGTGGTGATGACCTATGCCGGTGGCATGCCGGTGGTGAAGGTCGGCCGCGTCGCCGGCCAGTTCGCCAAGCCGCGCTCGACCGACACCGAAACGATCGACGGCGTGACGCTGCCCTCCTATCGCGGCGACATCATCAACGACATCGCCTTCACGCCGGATTCGCGCGAGCCCGATCCGGCCCGCCAGGCCATGGCCTACCGCCAGTCGGCGGCAACCCTCAACCTGCTGCGCGCCTTCGCCTATGGCGGCTATGCCAATCTGAACAACGCCATGACGTGGATGCTCGGCTTCGTGAAGGATACGCCGGCCAACGACAAGTACCGGCACCTGGCGGAGCGCATCGAGGAGGCACTCGACTTCATGCGGGCCTGCGGCATCGACCCGGAGGCCCATCCGGAGATGCGCACGACCGAACTCTACACCAGCCACGAGGCGCTGCTGCTCGGCTACGAGGAGGCGCTGACCCGCGTCGATTCCACCTCCGGCGACTGGTATGCCACCTCGGGCCACATGCTGTGGATCGGCGACCGCACGCGCCAGCCGGACCATGCGCATGTCGAGTACTTCCGCGGCATCAAGAACCCGATTGCCTTCAAGTGCGGCCCGAGCCTCGACGCCGACGGTCTCATCCGGCTCATCGACGCGCTGAACCCGGAGGACAAGGCCGGGCGCATCACGCTGATCTGCCGCTTCGGCGCCGACAAGGTGGAGAAGCATCTGCCCGCCCTCATTCGCGCCGTCGAGCGCGAGGGACGGACGGTCGTCTGGTCTTGCGACCCGATGCACGGCAACACGATCAAGGCGGGCAACGGCTACAAGACCCGCCCGTTCGACCTGGTCATGGGCGAGATCGAGCGGTTCTTCGCCATCCACGGGGCCGAGGGCACCTATGCCGGCGGCATCCATCTGGAAATGACCGGCAAGAACGTCACCGAATGCACAGGTGGCCGTGCCGCCATCACGGACCTCGACCTCTCCGACCGCTACCACACCCACTGCGACCCGCGGCTCAATGCCGAGCAGGCGCTGGAAGTGTCGTTCAAGGTGGCCGAGATGCTGAAGCGCCAGCGGCTCAACCGCGCTCCGGCGGTGCGGGAAGCGGCCGAGTGACCCGGGCCGCCTGACCTGAACGAAAAGGCCCGCCCCGGTGACCGGAGCGGGCCTTTTTCATGCCGACGGTAGCGGGGAGATCAGTACTTGATGCCGACGCCGGCCCGCACGGTGTGCAGGCTGACCGGGACGCCGCCCATCGAGGGGATGCGCAGGAACTGGTATTCGGCACGGGCGAAGATGTTGTTGGTGATCAGCGCCTCGACGCCGGTGCCCATGGCGAAACCGAAGCCGATGACGCCGTTCGAGGTGCGCGACGTGTTGACCAGGTCCGAATAGCCGGCCGTGTAGTCGACGCCGTCGCCGGCATCGGTATCGATGCGGCTGATGCCGGCGCGGTAGGATACCGAGGTGTTGCCGCGGGCGATCGCGATGCCGCCGGTCATGTAGGGCATGACCCGACCGTAGGCCCAGCCGGCCCGCAGCCGCGCGGTGAAATAGTCTGTGAGGGTGGCGCTGACGGTGCCGCTCTGGGAGAAGGAGTCGGTGAAGCCGGTCTGCACATACATGACGTTGAACGGCTGGGCCCAGTTTCGCGTCCCGCCACCACCGCGCGCGACGCGGTTGTAGTCGAACTCGACACCGATGACGGCATCCTCGAACTGCGCCTGGTAGCCGACGAAGACGCCGAACATGACCGGTGTCGAGCGGATCGGGTCAACATTCACATAGCTGAGCGCCGACGTGTGTGTGGTCGTGTCGAGATAGACGAGCCCGTTGAGCAGCCGCTCGGTCTCGCGCCGGGCCATGCCCTGGGCGTCCATGTTGAGGCTGCCGATGCCGCCCTGAATGCCGC
>CAZEZD010000539.1:0-1993 GCA_964516115.1 uncultured Hyphomicrobiales bacterium | reverse complement strand
GCCTGGACCTCCCAGGACCATCCCTTTCTCATCACCCTCAAGACCAACGGCGCGCCAGTCGGCGCGACGGGCTTCGTGATGCCTGAGCTCGGCGATCCGGAAATCGGTTACTGGCTCGGCACGGCCCATTGGGGCTGCGGCTATGCGACGGAGGCGGCCCGCGCCGTCGTCGACCACCTGTTCACGGATCGCGGCGCCGAGGCGGTCGCGGCCCGCGCCCGCGTCGTCAATCCGGCCTCGCGGCGGGTCATCGAGAAGTGCGGCTTCCAGTGGATCGGCGCCGGCCTCACCCGCTCGCGGCTGCTCGCAAGCTCCGTCCCGGTCGACAAGTTCCGCCTCGACCGCACGCTCTGGGCGAGCCTCAAGGCCTGGCGCGACCCGATCCTCAGGCGCTCGGCGCCCAAGGTGGTGATCGGCTCGCTCGCCTGAGGACTTGCCTCATCAACGGGGGTCCGCCGCGCTCCGGCGGACCCTCTCCGGAGACTGACATGACAGTGCCTGCGCCGTGATATCGTTTGCAACATGACCTCCCCTTCGCCGTGGCTTTCCGCCGCGCCGCTCGAAACGCGGCGGCTGGTGCTGCGCCAGCCAACCTTCGCCGACGTGTCGCGGATCGCCCTCTATGCCGGCGACCTCGACGTCGCCCGCATGCTGGTCGCGGTGCCCCATCCGTATAGCGAGGCCCATGCCTCGGCCTTCATCGGCGACGTGCTGGCGGCCAATCCCGCCGGCGGTTCGCTCGCCCTCGCCGTCGCCCGCCTGCGCGAGCCGCATGCTGCCATCGGCATGATCACCTTCACCCGCGAGGGCGCAGCGGCGACCATCGGCTGGTGGTTCGGCAAGCCCTATTGGGGCCGCGGCTTCGCCACGGAGGCGGTCGTCGCCATGGCGGGCCTCGCCTTCCGCGATCCGGCCGTCTCCGTACTGAAGGCCGGGGCCTTCGAGGACAACCCCGCCTCCCTCAGGGTGCACGAGAAGGCCGGTTTCGTGCGGACAGGCACGGCGCCGCGCACCAGCGCGGCCCGTGGCGGAACCGTCACCCAGATCGACATGGAACTGACACGCCAGGGCTACGAGGCGTTGAGCGGCAGGTCGGGCCGGTCTAAGGAAGCCCGATGAGTTCTATCTCCACTCCCATCGGCGTCGTCACCGTCTCGGACCGCGCCAGCCGCGGCCTCTACGAGGACAAGGGCGGCCCGGGCATCGTCGCGGCGCTGACCGATCTTCTCGCCTCGCCCTGGCACCCGGTCGCACGCGTCATCCCCGACGAGCGCGCGGCCATCGAGGCGGCGCTGATCGAACTCGCCGACCGCGAGATGTGCCCGCTGATCCTGACGACGGGCGGCACCGGTCCGGCGATCCGCGACGTCACGCCGGAGGCGACCGAGGCGGTGTGTCAGAAGATGATGCCGGGCTTCGGCGAACTGATGCGGCAGGTGAGCCTCAAGGTCGTGCCCACCGCCATCCTGTCGCGCCAGACCGCCGGTATCCGCGGCCGGTCGCTCATCGTCAACCTGCCCGGCAAGCCCTCGTCGATCCGCGAATGCCTCGACGCGGTGATGCCGGCCATCCCCTACTGCATCGACCTCATCGATGGGCCGCGGCTGGAGACCAACCCGGCCCACTGCATCGCTTTCAGGCCGAAGGGGGCGTGAGGACGGAGCGTCGCCTCAGCGCAGCCGCTCCAGCACGCTGACGTAGTTGGCCACCGCCGCACCGCCCATGTTGAAGATGCCGCCGAGCTTCGCATCCTTCACCTGGATGCCGCCGGCCTCACCCGTCAGCTGCATCGACGAGAGCACGTGCATCGACACGCCCGTGGCGCCGATCGGATGGCCCTTGGCCTTGAGGCCGCCCGACGGGTTCACCGGTAGCTTGCCATCCTTCTGCGTCCAGCCCTCAAGGATGGCGCGCGCGCCCTGGCCCTCGGGGGTGAGCCCCATCGCCTCGTACTCGATCAGCTCGGCGACCGTGAAGCAGTCGTGCGTCTCGG
>CAZEZD010000538.1:0-1999 GCA_964516115.1 uncultured Hyphomicrobiales bacterium | reverse complement strand
CACGACGGTCGGGAGGCTCTGGCGCTTCACCGACACGGCCGGCGGGCTCGGTCAGACGCAAATGTCCGAGGACGGCTCTGGCAACCTCACAGTGGTCGGCACGATCCAGGGCGGGACGGGAGCCTATCACCAGCTGGTCGGTACCGCCGCTGACGCCACGCACCGCATGCATGTTTCGGGCGGGGCGACGGGCTGGTCTGCGGGCCTCAATCGACCGGGGGACAGCGCAGGGACGAGCCTGATCTGGTCGAGCTACGCCTCTGCGACGTGGACTGCTCGCGCGGCCCTGACCAACCTCGGCTATCTCGGACTTGGTGGGGCGACGGCGCCAACCTCGCCGCTTCAGGTCGGCACGTCGGCGGCCCGCGTCTCGCCGGGTGGGGGCTATCTGGCCCAGACGTTCGGTGGCGGCAATTCCTACTGGCTGCTGAACGCTGCCGCCAACTTCAACTCGGCGGTTCACTTCGGAGACCCGGACAGCAACACCGTCGGCAAAATCGAATACATCCACAACGGCGACCGGATGGAATTCCACACCGCCGGCGCCGAGCGGGTGCGCATCGACAGCAACGGCCATGTGGGGCAGGGCACGACCACGCCGAACAAGTCGGCAATGGGCAAGGCCTGCACGGTCAATGCCGCCGCCGCAGGCGACTATGCCGTCGTCGAGGTGGCCTCCGGCGATGTTTGGCGAGGGCGGCTTGCCGGTAGCAACGGCGCGGTCCTCCTCGATTCCAACAGCGGCCTGCCCATCCTGTTGCGGCCGGCGGCCGTCTCGGTGATGACGCTGTCTTCGGGCGTCGCCCACCACAATGCGAATGTCTCGAACGCCCAGTCGGCGCTCACCCTCGTCAATGGCGCGAACCAGAACGTCGCGAAGCCCGCCTTCTCGTCGCTCCTCGTCGCGGGGCCCTCGGCAGGCTTCAACATCGGCGGCCTGACCGGCGGCACTGACGGCCTCGAATGCGAGCTCATCAACACGACCGCCCACCAGATGACGCTCAACAACGAAGACGCGTCGTCGACCGCCGGCAACCGCATCACCACCGACACCGGCGGCAACCTGAACTGCAAGCACGCCGTCCTTCGCTACGACGCCACCGCCTCGCGCTGGCGCGTCATCTCCTTCCGCACCTGATCCGGAGACTATCCATGGCACGCCGCCACATCACCCTCGTCCTCGAGCTGGACGGGGAGGGGAACCCTGTCGAGATCAACCGCGCCTGGTGCGAGGACGAGGTGACGCTGCCCACCGGCGGCCTCGGCATGACGCCGAAGGTCAATGTCGACGAGGCGAGCCTCGCCGGCCTGCTGCCGGATCTCGCCGGCGTTACCGCCCATCTCGTGGCGGTGCAGGACGCCCGCGACGCGGCCATCACGGCCAAGGACGAAGCCCTGGCCGCCAAGGTCGCTGCCGAGACCGACCGGGACCAGAGGATTGCCGCCGCCGAGGCCGAGCGCGACGCGAAGATCGCTGAGGCGGAGGGAGGGCGCGCCGCGGCCGAAGCGGCCCTCGCCGGCCGGGACGAGACGATCGCCACTCTCGAGGCTCGCATCGCCGAACTGACGGCGCCGCCGGCGGCGATCATCGTCTCCGACCGCCAGTTCTTCCAGGCGCTGGCCATGGGCGGCAAGATCACCGAAGCCGAAGCCGAGGCGGCAGTCGCCACCGGCACGATTCCCGCCGAGATGGTGGCGCTCGTCGACCAGCTTCCCGCCGACCAGCAGTTCACCGCGCGCATGATGCTGAAGGGCGCGACGACCTTCCGCTCCGATCACCCGCTCGCGGACATGCTGGCCGGCCTCTACGGCCTGAACGAGGAGCAGAAGCTCGACCTGTTCAGGGTCGCCTCGCAGCTCTGATCCCATGCCCATCGTCGACATCACCACGGCGCTCGTCACCGAGCCGCCGCTGATGGCGCTCGTCGTCTTCGCCGGCATCGCCTTCGCCGCGCTGGCGACGGCGGCCGTCATCCACGCCAACAACCGCCACGAAAGG
>CAZEZD010000537.1:1642-2002 GCA_964516115.1 uncultured Hyphomicrobiales bacterium | reverse complement strand
CCATGAAAGCCGACGGCCTGTGCGCCAAAGGTCGCGGATGGGCGGCTTTCCACCGTTTTGCGCGACGGGTGGCGCTGCCGGCCCCAACGACGCGGCAATGCCGGCGATCAGGCGGATCAGCGGCAAGGGGCCGTCCTTTGAGGACGGGAAGCTACGCCCGACTTCGGATCAGCCGGTCGGCGGCGCCCTTCTCAGCAAACCCCCCAGATGCTATCTTCCGAGGAAGACAAAAAGGTTGCAAGGAAGATGGCTCTCAACATCAAGGACCCCGAGGCTGATCGGCTCGCCCGCCAGGTCGCCGAAATGACCGGCGAGACCATCACGCAGGCGGTGGTCATCGCCTTGCGGGAGAAGCTGAAG
>CAZEZD010000537.1:0-1632 GCA_964516115.1 uncultured Hyphomicrobiales bacterium | reverse complement strand
TGCTCGCGGAGCTTCTCGAGCTTGGTCGCGGTGAGCTGGTCGTTGCACTCGACGAGGACCTCGCCGGTCTTCTCGTCGACGACGTCCTCGGCATAGCCCGCAGCGTCACGGCCGCCCCAACCCTCGACCACCGCAGCGACGAGGCGATTCTCGGTTTCGACGACATGGTGCGCTGACCCGTGGTCATCGACACATCGGCGCTGCTCGCCATTCTTCTCGCAGAACCCGAGGCCCCGGACCTCATCCGCGCCATCGCCAGGGATGGGACGCGCCTCATGTCTGCGGGAAACGTGCTGGAGGCGGGCATCATCGCGCACGCCCGCAAGGGCGATGCCGGCGGCCACGCGCTCGATCTCATGATCGTCAAGCTCGGCATCGACGTCGTGGCGATGACGCCGCATCACGCCGATCTCGCACGCCGCGCTTTCCGCCTGTTCGGCAAGGGGCAGGCGAAGGCGGGCCTGAACTACGGCGATTGCATCGCCTATGCGCTGGCCCGGGAAACCGGCGAGCCCTTGCTGTTCAAGGGCGGCGACTTCGCGCAGACGGACATCGCCGCCGCGCCCTGGTAGGGCCGGAAACGTCGACGGGCGGCCTTTGGGGCCGCCCGCGCATTCTGTTCCGGCTGTGGCTGCGGCTCAGGCCGCGGCCTTCTGCCCCGCCATGCGGCCGTAGAAGGTCTCGCCCTTATCGGCCATCTCGCGCAGCAGCTTGTTGGGCGAGAAGCGGTCGCCATACTTCGCCGCCAGCGCGTCGCATTTCTTCACGAAGGCCTTCGTGCCGATCATGTCGATGTAGCTGAGCGTGCCGCCCGACCAGGGCGCGAAGCCGAAGCCGAGGATGGAACCGACATCCGCCTCGCGCGGATCGGTGACCACGCCTTCCTCGACGCAGCGTGAGGCTTCCAGCGCCGTCGTCACCAGGAGACGGTCGATAATCTCCTGCCGGTCGATCGTGTCGGGGTCCTGCTGCATGCCGACGAAGGCCTTGAGGCCCGGCCACACCGTCTTCTTGCCGGTGTCGGGATAGTCGTAGAAGCCCTTCTTGGCCTTCTTGCCGACGCGGCCCTCCTGCTCGACCAGGAAGGTCAGCAGCTTCTCCTGCTGCGGGTCGACGGCTTGCGCGCCGACCTGCGCCTTGGTGGCCTTCAGGATCTTGAGGCCCAGGTCGATGGCGACCTCGTCGTTGAGGGTCAGCGGTCCGACCGGCATGCCCGCCTGCTTGGCGAGATTGTCGATCATGACGGGGGGCACGCCCTCCATCACCATCAGGTGGGCTTCCTTGATGTAGTTGCCGACGCAGCGGTTCACATAGAAGCCGCGGGTGTCGTTGACGACGATCGGCGTCTTCTTGATCGCCTTGACGTAGTCGAGGGCAACCGCCAGCGCCTTGTCGCCTGTCTTCTCCGCCATGATCGTCTCGACCAGCATCATCTTGTCGACCGGCGAGAAGAAGTGGATGCCGATGAACTGGTCCGGGCGGACCGAGTTCTGCGCGAGGCCGGTGATCGGCAGGGTCGAGGTGTTCGAGGCGAACACCACGTCCGGACGGATCGCGGCTTCCGCCCGCCTGATCACGTCGGCCTTGACCGCCGGGTCCTCGAACACCGCCTCGATGACGAGATCGACGTCC
>CAZEZD010000536.1:0-2010 GCA_964516115.1 uncultured Hyphomicrobiales bacterium | reverse complement strand
GACCTTTCCCGGCACCAGTTCCTGCGCGAAGACGAGAATGGCCGAGAAGGCGGAGGCCATGACCAGACCGATGACCGCAGTGAGGATCGCCGTTCCGGTCAGGTTGGCGTAGGGCAGGGCGAGCGTGAAGGGGAGCGTGCCGAGGATCGACCCCCAGATGACCAGCTTGCGGCCGAAGCGGTCGCCGATCGGCCCACCGAGCACGGTGCCGACGGCGAGGCCCCCAAGGAAGATGAACAGCAGCAACTGGGCGTCGCGCACCGACACGCCGAAGCGGTGCATGGTGTAGAAGGTGTAGTAGCTCGTCAGGCTGGCCATGTAGACGTATTTCGAGAAGACGAGCAGCCCGAGAACGACGAGCGCTATCACGACCCTGCGGCGCGGCAGGACGAAGGGACGGGCCGGTGCGGGGCGGGTCGCCTGTGCCGCCCGCTGGCGCGCATACCAACCGCCGACCCTGACGAGGATGATCATGGCGGTGAGCGCCAGAACGGCGAACCAGGCGACGCTCTGCTGGCCGCGCGGCAGGATGATGAAGGCGGCCGCGAGCGGGCCGAGCGCGGTGCCAACATTGCCGCCGACCTGAAACAGCGACTGGGCGAGGCCATGGCGTCCGCCCGACGCGAGACGCGCCATGCGTGAGGATTCCGGGTGGAAGACTGCCGAGCCGAGCCCGACGAGCGCAGCGGCCAGCAGCAGCAGCTCGTAGCTTCCGGCATAGGCCAGCAGGATGAGCCCGGCGAGCGAGAAGCCCATGCCAGCGGCGAGCGAGTAGGGCTGCGGGTGGCGGTCGGTGTAGAGGCCGACGAGCGGCTGGAACAGCGAGGCCGTGCCGGAGAAGACGAAGGCGAGCAGGCCGATCTGGCCGAAATCCAGCGCGTAATTCTCCTTAAGCACCGGATAGAGCGCCGCGACCAGCGACTGCATGACGTCGTTGAGCAGGTGGCAGGTGCTGAGCGCCGCGAGGATTCCGAAGGAGGTGCGGTCGACGTGAGGCGCAGCCTGCTCGACGGGTGTGCTGGTCACGCGGGGCTCCTCGGGGCGGCTTCGGCGCGCGTTCTTCTTGCCCGATTGGGAGGCAGTTGTTGGCGTCGGTCAATGGCGCGCCGATGGAAGCCCGCATGCGCGGCGCGAGGGGCTCCCGTCGGGATCAGTTCACGACGCGGACCGCGCCCCTGGCGGCGCTGGTGGTGAGCGCCGCATAGGCTTTCAGCGCCGTCGTCACCTTGCGCTTGCGCGGTGCAGCCGGCTGCCAGGCGGACTTGCCCTTCGCCTCCATGGCGGCGCGGCGGCGGGCGAGTTCCTCGTCCGAGACACGCATCGAGATCGAGCGGTTGGGGATGTCGATGTCGATCATGTCGCCCTCTTCGACGAGGCCGATGGCGCCGCCCTCTGCGGCTTCCGGCGAGGCGTGGCCGATGGAGAGGCCCGACGTGCCGCCGGAAAAGCGACCGTCCGTGATGAGGGCGCAGGCCTTTCCAAGGCCCTTCGACTTCAGGTAGCTGGTCGGATAGAGCATTTCCTGCATGCCGGGGCCGCCGCGCGGTCCCTCGTAGCGGATGACCACGACGTCGCCGGCCTTGATGCGGTTGGTCAGGATCGCCTCCACCGCCGCGTCCTGGCTCTCGAAGATGCGGGCCGGGCCGGAGAATTTCAGGATTGAGGCATCGACGCCGGCCGTCTTCACGATGCAGCCGTCGAGCGCGATATTGCCGGAGAGCACGGCGAGGCCGCCGTCCTTCGAATAGGCGTGTTTGGCCGAGCGGATGACGCCCTTCTCGCGGTCGGTGTCGAGTTCCTCGAAGCGGCGGCTCTGGCTGAAGGCGGTCTGGGTGGGCACGCCGCCCGGCGCGGCCGAGAAGAATGTCCGGACGCTCTCGCTGTCGGTCACAGCGATGTCCCAGCGGGCGAGGGCTGCTGAGAGGCTCTCGGAATGGACGGTCGGCAGGCTGGTATCGATGAGGCCGGCGCGGGCGAGTTCGCCGAGGATCGCCATGATGCCGCCGGCGC
>CAZEZD010000535.1:0-2010 GCA_964516115.1 uncultured Hyphomicrobiales bacterium | reverse complement strand
TCACCGAGCGCAAGCTGCCCTTCTTCATCGAGACCTCCATCGCCTGGCTGCCCTCCACCGACTACTTCTTCCGCACCTTCCTCTACGGACCGCAGCGCTGGAACTACTCAGGCTGGAACGACGAGCGCATCGCCGATCTCGCCGGCAAGGCGCGCTTCGAGACCGACAAGGCCAAGTATGATGCGACCTGCAAGGAGATGATCGCCATCATGGCCGAGGAGACGCCCATCGTCATGCTGTGGCAGCCGAACCAGGACGCCGTCATGCCGAAGAACATCGACGGCTACACCTACGGCTATCACCGGCAGGTCGACTTCCGCGACGTGAAGCGGACCTGACCGCCCGATGAGCCTTGCAGTCGCCATCGCCAGGCGCGCCGGACGACGGACGCTCTCGTCCGTCCCGGCGCTCCTCGGCGTGATCGTCTTCACCTTCCTGCTGATGCGGGTTCTGCCGGGCGATCCGGCGGTGTTCTTCGCCTCCGGTCCCAATGCCGGGCAGGCGGAAATCGAGATGATCCGCGAGCAGATGGGGCTCGACAAACCGCTGCCGCAGCAATTGTTGCTCTATCTGAAGGACATCGCTACCGGCAATCTCGGCCGCTCCATGAACACCGGCCAGCCGGTCGTGACTGACCTCATCAACCGGCTGCCGGCTTCGCTCGAACTGACGTTCACCGCTCTGCTGATCGCCCTGTCGCTGGCCCTGCCGCTCGGCATCCTCGCTGCGCTCAAGCCCAACTCCATCGTTGATCACGGCGTGCGCTTCCTCTGCACGCTCGGCGTCTGCGTCCCGACCTTCGTGTCGGGGCTGCTGCTGATCTATGCCTTCTACTACATCCTCGGCATCGCCCCCGATCCGACCGGCCGGCTCGACGTCTTCGCCTCACAGCCGCCGGTGGTGACCGGTTTCATCCTGATCGACGCGGCCATTGCCGGTGAGTGGGAATCCTGGCGCGCCGCGGCGAGTCAGCTCATCCTGCCAGCCTCCACCATGGCGCTCTTTGTCCTCGCGCCGCTGGCGCGCATGAACCGCGCCGCCATGCTGTCGGTGATGACCAGCGACTTCGTCCGCACCGGCGAGGCGCTCGGCCTGTCGCGGCGGCGCGTCGTCCTCGTCTACGCGCTGCGCAACGCGCTCCTGCCAGTCCTCACCATCATGGGCATCGTCTTCTCCACCATGCTCGGCGCCAACGTGCTGGTGGAGAAGGTCTTCTCCTGGCCTGGCGTCGCCTCCTACGCCCTCGACGCGCTGCTCACTTCCGACTACGCGCCCGTGCAGGGCTTCGTGCTGCTCATGGCCTTCATCTTCGTCATGGTGAACCTGACCATCGACGTGCTCTACGGTCTCGCCGATCCCAGGATCTCGATCGAATGAGCGCGACGCTCCGCCATACCGCCTACATCCTGCGCGGCAACCCGGTGACGCTCGTCGCCGGCATGGGCGCGGCCCTGCTCGTCCTGATCGCGCTCGTCGGTCCCTGGATCGTGCCCTACGGGCCGACCGTCTCCAACGTGCCGCAGGCGCTGCAGCCACCCAGCGCGGCCCACTGGTTCGGCACTGACCAGCTCGGCCGCGACGTCTTCTCCCGTGTCATCGTCGCTACCCGGCTCGACCTCGCCATCGCCGCCTCGGCGGTCAGCCTGTCCTTCGTCGTTGGTGCCATGGTCGGCGCCTTTACCGGCTATCATGGAGGCCGCCTCGACCGCTGGGTCGGACGTTTCGTCGACGTGCTGATGGCCTTCCCGCTCTTCGTCCTGGCCATGGCGCTGGTGGCGGCGCTGGGGAACCGGGTCGAGAACATCATCTACGCCACCGCCATCATCAACCTGCCCTTCTACATCCGCTTCGCCCGCGCCGAGGTGAACGTGCGCCGCAACTCCGGCTGGGTGGAAGCAGCCCGCGCCTCCGGCAACAGCCACGTCCGCGTCGTTCTGCTCTTCCTGCTCCCCAATGTCCTGCCGGCCATGGCGGTGCAGATCTCGCTGAACCTCGGCTGGGCCATCCTCA
>CAZEZD010000534.1:0-2017 GCA_964516115.1 uncultured Hyphomicrobiales bacterium | reverse complement strand
GTGCTCGAATCCACCATCGAAGCCATGGAAGGCCTCGGCGCCGACCGCGCGCGTATCCGCACCGCCATCGGCCCGCTCATCCGCCAGCCGAGCTACGAGGTGAGCGAGGCCTTCGTCGACCAGTTCCGCGCGGCGGACGAGTCCTATGAGCGCTTCTTCGCCGTCGGCCGTCCCGGCCACGCCCAGTTCGATCTGCCCGGATTCATCGCCCACCGGCTCGCAATGGCAGGTATCGCCCACATCGACGACCTCGGCCTCGACACCTATGCCGACGAGGTCCGGTTCTATTCCTACCGGCGGACCACCCATCGCAAGGAGCCGGACTACGGCCGGCACATCGCCGGCATCGCGCTGGCGCGATAGTCGCCGGCCCTCTCCGTATCGGCCTGCGGCACGCAGACCAGCCCCGATTCGTCACATGATCGTCACAGCCTGTTGATTGTCCCGTTGCAGGCCGCCACGCGGCATTGTGGCGCGGGGGTTCGGTTGCTATGAGGGCGCTCCGTCGCTCCGCCGAGACCCACACGATGTCGCGAAAACCCGGGATCAAGATCGTTTCCGGCAATTCCAACCGACCGCTCGCGGACGCGATCGGCGCCTATCTCGGCACGCCGCCGGCCAAGGCTTCGGTCCGTCGCTTCGCCGACATGGAGATCTTCGTCGAGATCCAGGAGAACGTGCGCGGCGAGGACGTCTATATCGTCCAGTCGACCTCGTTCCCGACCAACGACCACCTGATGGAACTGCTGATCATCTGTGACGCGCTGCGCCGGTCCTCGGCCAAGCGCATCACCGCGGTGATCCCCTATTTCGGCTATGCCCGCCAGGACCGCCGCTCCGGCTCGCGCACGCCGATCTCCGCCAAGCTGGTGGCGAACCTCATCACCCGCGCCGGCGCCGACCGCGTCATGACGCTCGATCTCCATGCCGGGCAGATCCAGGGCTTCTTCGACATCCCGACCGACAATCTCTTCGCAGCTCCGCTGCTCGCCAAGGACATCCGCGAGACCCGCAGCATCCAGGACGTCATGGTCGTCTCGCCGGACGTCGGCGGCGTCGTGCGCGCCCGCGCGTTGGCCAAGCGCATCGACGCCCTCCTCGCCATCGTCGACAAGCGCCGCGAGCGCCCCGGCGAGAGCGAGGTGATGAACGTCATCGGCGACGTCGAGGGCAAGAGCTGCATCCTGGTCGACGACATCGTCGATTCCGGCGGCACCCTGGTGAATGCCGCCGAGGCGCTGCTGGCCCGCGGCGCCAAGGACGTCTCCGCCTATATCACCCACGGCGTGCTCTCGGGCGGCGCGGTGTCGCGCATCACCTCCTCCAAGCTGAAGGAACTGGTGATCACCGATTCCATCCAGCCGACCGAGGCCGTGCGCGTCGCCCGCAACATCCGCACCCTCTCCGTCGCGAGCCTCATCGGCGAGGCCATCGCCCGCACCGCGAGCGAGGAAAGCGTGTCGAGCCTGTTCGACTGAGGCGCTTTGTTCTAACGCAGACGCATTGTCGTCACGCGAACCGGTCACCGCTTCGCCTGGACAGGCTCTAGCGGATCGTCGCGACCCGCCGCCGCACCCGGTCGAGGAAGGCCTGCCGCTGGTCGGCACTGGCCGAATCCATCCGGTGCAGCGCCAGCCACAGCGTGCGGCAGCGCGGCGCGACCAGCGGCCGCAAGCCCCTGAGCAGCGTCCGCCGCCCCGGCTCCGACATCACCAGCCGCCACCACCACCAGGGCGAGCCCAGCGTCGAAACGGCCCCCACGAAGCGGATGTTCGTCAGCACCCGGCCGATCGGCTTGCCGCCGTCGGGCATGGTGAAGGTCGCGTGCGGGATCCAGACACGGTCGAGCCAGCCCTTGAGCATGGCCGGCAGGCCGTACCACCAGGTCGGATAGACGAAGAGGATCGCCTCGGCCCAGCGGATCGCCGCGATGTGGGGATCGAGCGAAGGATCGGCGGGCGGCCGCTCGTTGTAGGCGCGGCGCTCCTCGCAGCACATCACCGGGTTGAAGTCCTCG
>CAZEZD010000533.1:0-2034 GCA_964516115.1 uncultured Hyphomicrobiales bacterium | reverse complement strand
CGACCCTCTACAAGGGCATCGACGACCCGGCAGTGAGCGATGACCTCTACCGCGCCGAAACGGAGGCGCTGGCCTTCGACGCCGCTTACAAGGGCCGGCTCGACGCCATCGCCCGCAGCGCCCGCGCCGCGGCGGACCTCGCCGAGGCCGTCATCCGTTTCGAGAAGTTGGAAGACCTTCTCGGTCGCCTTGCCTCCTATGCAGGCCTTGTCTATGCCGGCGACACGACCGACGCGGCCCGCGTGAAATTCTATGGCGACATCCAGGAGAAGATCACCGCGATCTCCTCCCACCTCCTGTTCTTCACCCTCGAACTGAATCGGATCGACGACAGCCTGATCGACCAGGCGGTCACCGGCGCGCCCCTCGCCCGCTACCGGCCCTGGCTCGAGGACATCCGCAAGGACAAGCCGTTCCAGCTCGATGACCGCCTCGAACAGCTCTTCCACGAGAAGAACATGACCGGGCGCGCCGCCTGGAATCGCCTCTTCGACGAGACCATGGCGAGCCTGCGCTTCGAGATCGACGGCGAAAAGCTGCCACTCGAGCCGGCGCTGAACCTGTTGCAGGACACCGCGGAGGAGAACCGCCGCAAGGCCTCAGAGGCGCTCGCCGCAACCTTCAGGGAGAACCTGCGCACCTTCTCGCTCATCACCAACACGCTGGCGAAGGACAAGGAGATCTCGGACCGCTGGCGCGGCTTCGAAGACGTCGCCGATTCCCGTCATCTCGCCAACCGCGTCGAACGCGAGGTGGTGGATGCGCTGGTGGCGGCGGTGCGCGAATCCTATCCCGCCCTCTCGCACCGCTACTATCGCCTCAAGGCGCGCTGGTTCGGCAAGGAAACGCTGCCGCACTGGGACCGCAACGCCCCGCTGCCGAAGGTCGAGCAGCGCACGATCGCCTGGGCGGACGCGCGCGACACGGTGCTCTCCGCCTATGCCGGCTTCTCGCCGGACCTGTCCAACATCGCCCGCCGCTTTTTCGACGAGCGCTGGATCGATGCCCCCGTCAGGCCGGGCAAGGCTCCGGGCGCTTTCGCGCATCCCACCGTGCCCTCCGCGCACCCCTATGTGCTGCTCAACTACCAGGGCAAGCCGCGCGACGTGATGATCCTCGCACACGAACTCGGCCACGGCGTCCACCAGGTGCTCGCCGGACCCAACGGCGCGCTGATGGCGCCGACGCCGCTCACGCTCGCCGAGACGGCCTCGGTCTTCGGCGAGATGCTGACCTTCAAGTCGATCCTGCAGACGACGACCGACCCCGTCCAAAGGAAGGCGCTCATCGCCTCCAAGGTCGAGGACATGATCAACACGGTCGTGCGCCAGATCGCCTTCTATTCCTTCGAGCGGAAGATCCACACGGCGCGGCGCAACGGCGAACTGACCGCCGACGACATCTCCGCCGCCTGGATGAGCGTGCAGGCCGAGAGCCTCGGCCCCGCCATCGAGTTGAAGCCGGGCTACGAGACCTTCTGGGCCTACATCCCGCACTTCATCCACTCGCCCTTCTACGTCTATGCCTATGCCTTCGGCGACTGCCTGGTGAACTCGCTCTATGCGGTCTATGAGAAGGCCGATCCGGGCTTCGTCGACCGCTACATCGCCATGCTCTCGGCCGGCGGCACGAAGCATCATGCCGAGTTGCTGGCGCCGTTCGGCCTCGATGCCCGCGATCCTGCCTTCTGGCAGGGCGGCCTCGGCGTTATATCCTGGTTGATCGATGAACTCGAGGCGATGGAAGGCTGATGTCGCACCAGATCGCCGTCGTCACGCGCTTCTACAAGGAGATGTGGGACCATGCCGACAAGAGCCTGATCCCCACCATTTTCCATCCGGACTTCACGTTCCGCGGCTCGCTCGGACCGGTGCTCGTCGGCCACGAGCAGTTCGCAGGCTATGTCGACTTCGTCACTGGCGCGCTTGGCGACTATACGAGCGACATTCTCGACCTCGTCGAGCAGGACAACAAGGTCGCCGGCCGCCTGCGCTTCCACGGCTACCACCGCAAGGACCTCTTCGGCTTCGCCCC
>CAZEZD010000532.1:0-2037 GCA_964516115.1 uncultured Hyphomicrobiales bacterium | reverse complement strand
GGCGAGAAGGCCTTCTGCGCCGGCGCCGACATCTCCCAGTTCGGCGAGAAGCGCACCGGCGAAGAAGCCGTGCGCGCCTATGACCGGGCCGTCGCCGACGGCATGGCCGCCATCCACGACGCCGCCAAGCCGACGATCGCCGTCATCCGCGGCATCTGCTTCGGCGGCGGCTGCGCCCTGGCGCTGACCTGCGACCTGCGCTTCGCCACCTCCGATTCCCGTTTCCGCGTCCCGGCCGCCCGCCTCGGCCTTGGCTACGGCTTTTCCAGCATCAAGATGATGATCAAGAAGCTCGGCATGGCAGCGGTCGCCGACATCCTCATCTCCGCCCGCATCCTCGACGCCGCTGACGGCGAGCGCGCCAACGTCATCCATCGCGCCTGGCCGCGCGAGAGCTTCGAGACGGAAGTGCAGGCCTATCTCGACACGGTGGCCGCCAACGCGCCCTTGACCCTTGCCGCGATCAAGCGCTCGCTGGTCGAACTGTCGAAGCCGGAAGCCGAGCAGAATGCCGAGGCTGTCGATGCCCTGGTCGCGCGCTGCTTCAACTCCGCGGACTACAAGGAGGGCCAGAAGGCGTTCCTCGAAAAGCGACTGCCCGACTTCAGGGGCGAATGACCGGGAGGACGGAGCCATGGATCTGGGATTGGCCGGCAAGAAGGTCGTCGTCACCGGCGCTTCCAAGGGCATCGGCCTCGCCTGCGCCGAAGTCTTCGCGGCCGAGGGCGCCCATGTCGTCATGGTGGCCCGCGATGCGCGCCGCCTCTCGGCAGTCTCAGCGGAACTGAAGGGCCGGCATCAGGGGCCGGTGGAGTTCACCACCGCCGACCTGTCGCGCCCGGCCGATCGCGAGGCGCTGTGGGCCAACCACCGGGACGCCGACATTCTCATCAACAATGCCGGCGCGATCCCTGCCGGCGGCCTGCTCGACCTGTCGCTGGAACGCTGGGAGGAGGCCTGGGCGCTCAAGGTGATGGGCTACATCCACCTGACGAAGCTGGCGCTCGGTGTCATGAAGGACCGCGGCGGCGGGGTGATCGTCAACGTCATCGGCATGGGCGGCCGCCTGCCGCGCTACGATTACGTCTGCGGCGGCGCCGGCAATGCCGCGCTCATCGCCTTCACCGGCGCCGTCGGCGGCAAGTCGCAGGAATGGGGCGTCCGCGTCTTCGGCATCAATCCGGCTGCAACGCGTACGGACCGCATCATCTCGCTGTCCAAACAAAAGGCAGTTGCCGCCTTTGGCGACGAGAGCCGCTGGGAGGAGATGCTCACGGGCCTGCCGCTCGGCCGGCTCATCGAGCCCAGGGAAATCGCCAATGCGGCGGCATTCCTCGCATCGCCGGCCTGCGGCTACGTCTCGGGCGCGACACTCGACGTGGATGGCGGGATGGCGTTCAGGGGTTGAGACAAGGTGCCACTGGCGGCTTGGCTCATGTCTTGCTTATGATACAAGCCCTTTGCGAGGCCGGCCCGTCCGCGTCGACCGAATGGCATGGAAGGACGATCCTGTGAGCAGCCCGCGCTTCACCACCCGGCCCGAGATCGACGGCACCTTCGGCGTCGTAGCCACCACGCACTGGATCGCCTCGGCCGTTGCCATGGGCATCCTCGAGCGCGGCGGCAACGCCTTCGACGCCGGCTGCGCCGCAGCCTTCACACTGCAGATCGTCGAGCCGCATCTGAACGGCCCGGGCGGAGACGTCCCCGTCATCCTCTATGACACGAGGAAGGAAGCCGTCGAGGTGATCTGCGGCCAGGGGCCTGCGCCCGCCGGCGCCACAATCGCGCACTACCGCTCGCTCGGCCTTGATCTCGTGCCCGGCACCGGCCTTCTCGCCACCTGCATCCCCGGCGCCTTCGACACCTGGATGCTGATGTTGCGCGACTACGGCACCATGCGCCCGCGCGAAGTGCTGGAAGCGGCCATCTCCTACGCCCGCAACGGCTATCCGCTGGTCGAACGCATCCCGGCGACCATCCGGACGGTGGAAGGCCTGTTCCGCGAGCACTGGCCGACCTCGGCAGCCGTCAATC
>CAZEZD010000531.1:0-2059 GCA_964516115.1 uncultured Hyphomicrobiales bacterium | reverse complement strand
CCCGAGGGCGGCGATGCCATGGCCATAGGGACGCCCGAACTCCTGATCGAACATCCGCTGGCGCACCCACACCACCGGCGCCGACGGAGTGGCGCAAATGGCGAGCGCCAGGGCGAAGCCGGTGGCGGCAGGGCCATGGGCGGGGCTCGCGGCAAAGATCTCATGCAGGCTGGCGCGGCTGAGCCCGCCGCCGAGCGCGCCATCCAACTCCGGCAGGCCGAGGGAAAAATGCGGCAGCGCCGAGGGCATGACCCCCCGCTCCATACGCGCAAGGGTCCCCTTCAGCGCCGCGAGAGTGTCGCGTCGCATGGTCATGTATGTTCCTGTTATGTTCTTATCAAAGGATGAGCAGCCACGCGAGTCAAGGCGCCCCGACTCAACCGTGCGGCGAACCCATGGGCAGAGGCCAGGGAAACGGCAGGATTCCGGCCCGGAATCCTGTCGGCTGCGCGATATCGCGCGCCGCCCGCATATTCGCGGGCTTCCGTCGGCCGACGCAGGCAAGACGCAGACGGCAGATGTTCTCGCGCTTCAGTGCAGGCGGAACTCGGCCCCCACCGCCCGCATCTCGGTCGGCCCGATCAGGTCCTTGTGCGCCACCGTGACCCGGTAAAGCTTGCCCTCCAGCTTTGCCTGCCAGAAGGCGAGGAAGCGCTTCAACTCGGGAAAGCGGGGGGCGAGATCATAGGCCTGCCAGACATATTCCTGGAGGATGGCGGGGTGGTCGGGCAGACGGTAGAGAATGCCTGCCGTGGTCAGCCCGTAGCCCTCCATCTGGCGGGCGAAATCTGCCGATGCCATGCGTGAACCTCCTTTGCCGGATGACACAAGCAATCGCAGCGCAACATCAGCGTCGATGCAAGCCAAAAGTTCCATTTCATTATTGAAATCAGCTTGTTAGCACTCGATAGAAAAAAGTGCTGACAGGGTCTTGCGAGCCCAAAAAAGGCTTCCTAACTCATCGCCCGGACGGGACGCCGTAGGCGCCCGGCGATGCGCTCGCCACGGCCCTCGCAGCGGGTCCCGGCCACATCAATCGCGATGATCCATATCTGGAGGAACTCATGAAGTTTCGGCCACTGCATGACCGTGTCGTCGTCAGGCGCATTGACGCCGAGGAGAAGACCCGGGGAGGCATCATCATCCCCGATACCGCCAAGGAGAAGCCGCAGGAAGGCGAGGTGATCGCCGTCGGTCCGGGCGGGCGCAACGAGCGCGGCGAGCTCGTCCCGCTGGACGTGAGGGCCGGCGACACCGTGCTCTTCGGCAAGTGGTCGGGCACCGAGGTGAAGATCGACGGTGTCGACTACCTGATCATGAAGGAGAGCGACATCATGGGCATCGTCGAGACCTCGGCGAGCCTGAAGAAGGCCGCCTGAGCGGGGCCTTTCCGACGTCCAACATCCCTCAACATCTCAATCCAAGGAGTGAGGAACCATGGCTGCGAAAGACGTGAAGTTTTCGCAGGACGCGCGCGAGAAGATGATCCGCGGCGTCGACATACTGGCCAATGCCGTGAAGGTGACGCTGGGCCCGAAGGGCCGCAACGTCGTGATCGAGAAGAGCTTCGGTGCCCCGCGCATCACCAAGGACGGCGTCACCGTCGCCAAGGAGATCGAGCTCTCCGACAAGTTCGAGAACATGGGCGCCCAGATGGTCCGCGAGGTGGCGTCCAAGCAGAACGATGCCGCCGGTGACGGCACGACCACAGCGACCGTGCTCGCCCAGGCCATCGTCCGCGAGGGCGCCAAGTCGGTGGCCGCCGGCATGAACCCGATGGACCTGAAGCGCGGCATCGATCTGGCCGTTGATACGGTCACCAAGGAGCTTGAGAAGAACTCCCGCAAGGTCACGAAGTCCGACGAGGTCGCCCAGGTCGGCACGATTTCCGCCAATGGCGATGCCTCCATCGGCCGGATGATCGCCGAGGCGATGCAGAAGGTCGGCAACGAGGGCGTCATCACGGTCGAGGAGGCCAAGAGCCTCGAGACCGAGCTCGACGTGGTCGAGGGCATGCAGTTCGACCGCGGCTACCTGTCGCCCTACTTCATCACCAACG